>DVKW01000024.1 GCA_018715855.1 Candidatus Galligastranaerophilus intestinigallinarum | reverse complement strand
AATAACTTCATCAAGCCCGTCTAATTTTTCTGATAAAACATCTGTAATTTTATTAATCACATTGTTTTCAACAGCATCTATTCTTTTAATAAAAGCAGTTTGAACGCTTGGGCTCATTGGTTCAAGTTTTGAAGAGTCGCTTTTAACGGGCAAACTTTTTTGAGGAACAAAACTTTCTTCTGCCATTAAAACTTCTTTTTCTTTCATTTCTGCTTTATTTCTTAAAATTGATTCATCTCTTAATTTTTTTAATTTGTTTTCTTTTGTGCGAGCTTCACTTGCAAAATTTTCAGCCCCTTGGTGGCTTCTTTCTTCTTGCAATTTTTTTGTATGCTCATATAATTCTTTAACTTTTCTCAAAACATCAACATCGCCTTTGGAAAAATATATGTTGCCAAAGCCGTCTTTTTTTGGCCTTAAGCAAGCCCTTTGGCAAAGTGCGGAAATTTCTCTTGCATCGGAATCAAGTATTCTTAATAATTGTCCAGCGCTTACTATTTCATCGGGGTAATTGGTTTTTGTTGTTTCCACTTGAAAACTTCCTCTTAAAATCTAATAAAAATGTTTGTTAATGAATCTTATTTGATAACATTATAATTTAAAACTTTTAAAAAAACTTTAATTGTAATTTTATTTTTACAAATTGAAACGAACGGGCGAAAACGTTTATATATTGCCATTTTCTAAATATTTTTTAATTACTAAAATATTTTCATCAATTTCAACACTAAGAAAATCAACACTTGGGTTTATTTCCAAAATTTCAATTAGTTCTATTGGAAAATATATTCCAAAACTGCCGCCGCTTTTTTGAAAAGTTCTTACCATATTATTTTTATATTTTTCAATATCTTTTTCAAAAACAGGTTTTATAAAAATTGCGCCGTTTTTGGATGTTATTAAAACCTTGTCTTCTTTTGGGTCATAGCCTAAAAGTTTCAACAATGGCTTTGAAAAATAAAATTCCCATCCGTTTCCGCTTGCCTTTAGCTTTTTCTTCATAATAAAACCTGCAATTATTTTGTGCGTTCAATAAAATGTATTATTTGACAAAATTATAAAAAATCGCTAAATTATTTAATACATTCTATTTACCTTCTAATGAACGTATAAATATGAAAGATAAAGATTTTGTAATTACAAAAGAGTTTAAAAAAATGATTGATGAACTGCTTGCGCTAAATATAGAAATCCATTCCCTTTTGATGAAATTAAAAGCCAATTCTGTTAAGGGTGCAGTTCAAATTAAAGAGGTTATTTTTTTGTTAAACCATGTAAGTTCTGAAAGTAATGAGATTGCAAGCTTTATTAGAAATGCAATTAAAATATACTGGTAAAGATTAGCAAATTTTCTTGAAGTTTTTCACTTTTTTTCAGATAATATAATTAATATTTTTTGGAGTAATTTTATGGCAAGGGGCGTTTTTATTACATTTGAAGGGGCGGATGGCTGCGGCAAAACCACCCAAATTGAACTTTTAAAAAAATATTTGGATGAAAAGAATATAAAAAATATTCAAACAAGAGAACCGGGCGCAACAGAGCTTGGAGTTGAACTTAGAAAAATTCTTCTTCACTATGAAAAGCCTGTATCTGATGTTGCAGAAACTTTTTTATATTTGGCAGATAGAGCCCAGCACACAGAATTTGAAATAAAACCGATGTTAGATGATGGCTACATTATTTTATGCGACAGATTTATTGATTCCACGGTTTCATATCAAGGGTATGCAAGAAAACAAGATATTAACCAAATAAATAAATTAAATGAAATTGCAACAGGTGGCTTAAAGCCCGATTTAACAATTGTTTTTGATATTGAATCCACTATTGCGCAAAAAAGGCTTCAGGGCGAAAAAGACCGCTTAGAAAAAGAAGGTTTGGAATTTCATAAAGCGCTTAGGTTTGGTTATTTGGAATTAGCAAAAAAAGAACCCGATAGAATTAAAGTAATAAATGCTGATGATACAATTGAAAATATCCATAAAAAAGTAATTGAATTAATTTCAAGGTATATTTAATGCTAAAAAAGCTTTTTATATTTTTCATATTGTTTGGTTTTTGCCTTCCTTCTTATTCATATAGTGAAGAAAGCTATAACCTTTTATTGGAACAATATAAAAATAATGAAATAAAAAGAGCCTTAAAAACAATTAAAAAAATAGACCTTGAAGGAAATTTGGATGCTAAAATTTCCCTTTTAAAATATGAAATATATAGGCGCGCAAATAAATTAAGCGAAGCAAAGCTTGCGCTTCTTGATGCCATAAAATATGACCCCGATTGTTTCGAAGCATATATTGGTTTAACCATTATTTCAATTCAAAATAACGACCCAAAAAGTGCAAAAAATTATTTAAAAAAAGCAATTGAAATTGAACCGCAATTAAATGATTCGCCTGATATTTTATATTATTTGGCTAAAATTTGCATTTTAGATAAAGATTTTAATTTGGCAAAAGAATATATTTTACAAGCTATTGAATTAAATAGAGATGAAAAAGAATATTATTTGGAATTGGGAAAAATTTATTTATTTCAAAAAGATTACCTAAAAGCAGTAAATGCACTATCTTTTCTTTTAGGGGATAATAGTTTTTTAGAAGCGGAAGCTTCAAATTATATTGGGCTTGCAAACTATAAAAGGGGAAATTATTCTCAAGCCGTTAATTATTTTGAAAAGGCAGTTAAAATAAATTCAAACAGCTTTATTTATTTAAACAACCTTGCCATTTGCTATAAAAGTATTCAAGATAATGAAAATTTTAAAAAAACGGTTGAAACAATTTTAAATTTAACCCCTGAATTTCCTGAAGATTATATTCAATTAAGCACTCTTTATTTAGATAGGGGCAACTTTGAAGCCGCTAAAAATGCCCTGGAAGAAGGAATTAAAAACTATCCTGATAATCTTCTTTTAAAAGAATTGCTTAATAAACTTAACAAAACTCAAATTTAACTTCATTTTCATTATTTTTCATGGGAAAATCGCCTTAAAAAAGGTTTCAAAATGGAAAAAGATTTAAAAGCGGTTATTTTGGCGGCAGGCAAAGGAACAAGGATGAAATCTTCACTTCCTAAGGTTATGCATGAAATTTTTAATAAGCCGCTTGTTGCAAGAGTTTTAGATTCCGTAATTGAAGCGGGAGCTAAAGAAAACATTGTTATAACAGGCCATAAAAGAGAAATAGTTGATGAATATTTAGCTAAAAATTACCCCTCAACCGTTTCTGTTTTTCAAAAAGAACAATTGGGAACAGGCCATGCTATAAAATGTGCAAGTGAAAAAATACAAAATTTTAAAGGCAACATTTTAATTTTGTGTGGCGACACCCCTTTAATTACATCAAAATCAATTCAAAATATCGTAAAATTTCATAATGAAAATAATGCAGATATAACGGTTGTATCTGCATTTTTTGATGAACCGTTCGGCTATGGCAGAATTGTTCGTGATAATGAAAATAATGTATCTGAAATTGTTGAAGAAAAAGATGCAACATTTGAAATTAAAAAAATAAAAGAAGTAAATGCAGGCATTTATTGCATAAATTGGGAAACAACAGGCAAATATATTGATGAAATTAAAAACGATAACAACCAAAAAGAATATTACTTAACAGACTTAATAAAATTAGCAAAAAAAGGTTCAAAAAAAGTTTGCCCGTACGTTTTAGAATCAGCAGATGAAATTTTCGGCATAAACTCAAGAAAAAATTTAGCAGAAGCAATATCTATAATGAAGCAAAGGAAATTAGACGAATTAATGGAATCGGGTGTCACCATAATTGACCCAATGACCACATATATTTCACCTGAAACCACAATTGAGCCTGAAACGGTTATTTTGCCATCAGTTGTTATTGAAGGCAAAAATAAAATCGGCAAAAATTGTAAAATTGGCCCCTTTGCACATTTAAGGGGCGATTGCACAATAGCAGATTTTGTGAAAATCGGAAATTTTGTTGAACTTAAAAAAGCTAATGTTCAAAGCCACACAAATATTTGCCACTTATCTTATGTTGGAGATAGCACAGTTGGCGAAAACGTGAATATAGGTGCCGGCACAATTACTGCAAACTATGATTCAAGAACAAAAATTAAATCGCAAACGGTAATTAAAAATAAGGCTTCAATCGGTTCAAATTCAGTTATTGTTGCCCCTGTTGAAATTGGCGAAAACGCACTTATTGGCGCAGGCTCTGTTATTACATCGGATATAAAAGCAAATTCACTTGGTATAACAAGAGCAAAACAAAGAGAAATTGAAAATTACGTTAAATAAAAAAGGAGAAAATTAATGAAAGAAAGTGTAGAAGCTGTTTTAGAAAGAAAAACAAACGTTCTGCCCACCCATGATATAAAACTTTTCTCAGGCCGCTCAAATACAGTTTTGGCCGATGAAATTGCCAAATATTTAGGCACAAGCGTTGGCCCGATGATTATTAAAAACTTTTCTGACGGCGAAATTTACGTTCAAATTCAAGATTCAATAAGAGGTGATGATGTTTTTGTTGTTCAACCTTTATGCAACCCCGTTAATGAAAATTTAGTTGAGCTTTTAATTATAATTGACGCTTTTAAAAGAGCAAGTGCAAAAACAATTACAGCCGTTATTCCATATTATGGCTATGCAAGACAAGACAGAAAAACCTCAGGCAGGGAAGCAATTACGGCTAAACTTGTTGCAGACCTTTTAACAACTGCAGGGGCTACAAGAGTTCTTGCAATGGATTTACATACAGGTCAAATTCAAGGCTTTTTCAACATTTTGGTTGATCACATTTATGCAACAAATATTATTGTAGATTACATTAAAAGACTAAATTTAAACCACGATGAACTTGTTGCAGTATCCCCCGATACAGGCGGTGTTCAAAGAACAAGAGCATTTGCAAAACAACTTGCTTGCCCTCTTGCAATTATTGATAAAAGAAGAACTCAACATAACGTTGCCGTTGCAGACCATGTTATAGGCGATGTTAAAGGCAAAATTTGCGTTATGTTCGATGATATGATTGATACTGCAGGCACAATTTGTGAAGCAAGCAAACTTTTAATAAGAGAAGGCGCAAAAGAAGTTTACGTTTGTGCGGTTCACCCTGTATTTTCAGGCCCTGCTCTTCAAAGGTTAAACGATGCTCCTATTAAAGAAGTTATTGTTACAAACACAATTCCATTAACTACATCAGAATATATTCCTGAAAAAATTACCCAATTGTCGGTTGCACCATTATTAGGGGAAGCAATTTCAAGAATCCATGATGACCAATCCGTAAGTTCACTTTTTGGGTTTGAAAAGGAATATAAAACGTATTAATGCTTGATAAATTAAAAAAAGAATTGGAAAATTGCACAAAATGCCCATTGCATTTAGGCAGAAATAAACTCGTTTTTTCAGATGGTTCTGAAAATGCCAAAATTATGCTTATAGGAGAAGCTCCCGGTGCTGATGAAGACAAATTGGGGCTTCCTTTTGTAGGCCGTGCGGGCAAATTTTTAAATGAATTATTGGAAAAAGCGGGAATA
>DVKW01000023.1 GCA_018715855.1 Candidatus Galligastranaerophilus intestinigallinarum | reverse complement strand
CAAATTGAAAGTTCTTAAAAATTCTGATGAAATTTGTTTTCAGGTTTCTTTTGAATCTAAATAATTATTTTTTAAGTTCATCCAAAACGCCTTCAAGCGCAATTTTAACGTGATAATAGCTTAGACCCCCTTGCATATAAATTGCATAAGGCGGGCGAATCGGCCCATCTGCCGAAAGTTCAATTGTTGAACCTTCAATAAAGCTGCCGCCTGCCATAATTAATTTATCCTCATACCCGGGGACAACATCAGGAATTGGGGTTAGATAGCTTTCAACAGGTGAATACCTTTGTAAAGCCTTGCAAAATTTTTCTTGTTCTTCGCCTTTTGTAAATTTAATTGTTTGAATTAAATCTACCCTTTTTTCATTTGAATGAGGGTGAGTTAAAAAGCCCGTATTTTCAAAAACTTTAGCGGCCAAAATTGCCCCTTTAAGAGCATTTGCAACAATAGATGGTGCCATAAAGAAACCTTGCAAGATAACTCTTGTTGTATTAAACATAGCACCGCCTTCTCTGCCGATTCCAGGAGATGTTAATCTTCTTGCGCAAAGTTCAACAAGCCTTTCTTTTCCTGCAATATAGCCCCCTGCTTCAACAATGCCGCCTCCGGGGTTTTTAATTAAGCTTCCTGCCATAATATCTGCACCAACTTCAAGTGGTTCTTTTGTATCTGTAAATTCGCCATAGCAATTATCTACAAAACAAATTGTATTTTTGTTTTTAGCTTTTACAATTTCAACAATTTTTTTAATATCATCTAAAGTTAAAGATTTCCTTAAAGAATACCCTCTTGATTTTTGAATTAAAACCATTTTGGTGTTTTCTTTTATATAGTTTGGAATTTTTTCAAAATCAACTTCAAAATCATTTTTTAGTGGAACTTCATCATAACTGACACCATGACCCATTAAAGATGATTCAAAATAAGGGTCGTTTTCTCTTTTCCCGATTATTTCTTCTAAGGTGTCATAAGGCGCTCCTGCAATTGAAACAAGGTTATCTCCCGAATGTAAAAGCCCAAATAAAACGCAAGATAGAGTGTGGGTGCCTGAAACAAAATGTGGGCGAACAATTGCAGCTTCCGCCTTGAAGGCATCTGCAAAAACATTATCCAAGGCTTCTCTGCCTAAATCATCATGCCCGTAGCCTGTTACTGTATAAAAATGTTCTTCACCGATTTTATTTTTATAAAAAGCATCTAAAACTTTTCTTTGGTTAAATTCTGCAATTTTATCTATTTCTTTAAATTTATCTAAAATTTCACTTTCGGCTTTTTCTATAATTTCTTTTGAATTCATTATTCTTCCTTAAAAACCGCCTTAAACCCTTCTATAATGATATCAACTTCATCTTTTTTAATTATAAGAGGCGGCGCAATTCTTATTGTATTTTCGTGAGTTTCTTTTACAAGAATACCATAATCCTTAAATAATTTTTCGCAATATTTTCTTGCAGGTTCATTTAATTCCATTGCAATTAAAAGCCCTCTGCCTCTAACTTCTTTAATTTTATTATTTTCAATTTTTCTAAGTTCACCTAAAAGGTATTCACCCATATTTTTTGAATTTTCAGCCAAATTTTCATCAACAATAACATCCAGTGCTGCCATTGCAATGCTTGCTGCCATTGGGCTGCCGCCAAAGGTAGAACCGTGTTCACCCGGTTTAAAAACACCTAAAATATCTTTTGAAGATAAAACCGCAGAAACAGGGTAAAAACCGCCTGATAATGCTTTCCCCACAGTTACAACATCGGGGCGGATATTTTCATATTCAAAAGCAAAAAGTTTACCGCACCTTCCAAAGCCTGTTTGAATTTCATCTAATATCATTAAAATGTTGTTTTCATCGCAAAGTTTTCTTATATCTTTTAAATAGCCGACAGGTGGAATTTTCACCCCTGCTTCGCCTTGAATTGGTTCTAATAAAATTGCGACCGTGTTTTTTGTAATTAATTCTTTCATTGAATTAATATCGCCGTATTTTGCAATTTTAAACCCTTCTGTGTATGGGCCGAAATCTTTTTTTGCACTTTCATCCGTTGAAAAACTTATGATTGTTGTTGTTCTTCCGTGGAAATTTTCAGAGCAAACAATAATTTCAGCAGTTTCAACCCCCTTTTTTTGATAGCCCCATTTTCTTGCGGTTTTAATTGCCGTTTCAACAGCTTCAGCGCCTGTATTCATTGGTAAAACCATTTCAAAACCCGTTAATTTAGCAAGTTTTTCATAATATAGGGGCAAAACATTATTTCTAAAAGCACGTGAAGTTAGGGTGATTTTATTTGCCTGCTCTACCATCGCCCTCATTATTTTTGGATGGCAATGCCCTTGATTAACCGCACTATATGCGCTCAAGCAATCTATATATTTTTTTCCTTCAACATCATATACATAAATTCCATTGCCTTTTTCAATTACAACATCAAGCGGTTTATAATTGTTTGCGCCATATTTTTTTTCAAGTTCTATAAAATCAAGAGAATTCATATTTTGCCCCCTTCTTTTTTTATAATTGTAGTAGAAAAAAATTCGGCTTGCAATTATTTTGCAAATATAAAAAATTCCAATTATAATTTCTTTATGAAATCAAACAAAAGTTTTATATTTTGGGGTTTAATTTTTATTTGCTTAATGCTTTTTGCTTTTATTATAAAAGGGGCAATGAATGGCGCTCTTCCAAAATACCCCGTTTTTCCTTCCGTTTATAACAAAGTAAATATTATTTTAGAAACAGAAACCAAAAATATTGATGACATTGTTTTAAAAGTAAATGAAGGGTTTTATTCAATTCCGAATTCTAAAGGCCTTTTAAATAAAACGGTTTATGAAAAAGCAGACAACATAAGCATTTTAGTGAATAAAAATTTTAAAAATGAAATTAAAAATATAGTTATTTTTAACGATTTAAAATCTTTTTATTTTGGCGATTTTTCAAAATTTAACAAAAAAGAAACCAAGCTTTGTGTAAAAGGAAACTGCAAATTTTATAATGAATACGACATTTCAAACCACATAAAATATAATAAAAACGGTGGCGCAATTAATTTTCATTCAAACGTTAATTTAATTTGTAATGTTATTTTATCTTTATTTTCAGGGAATTTAATTTTTATTTTGCCCTATATTTTGTTTTTTATTTCAATTATTTATTTTATTAATAACAAAGAAGAAATTAAAACCCCTAAATTAAACCCTTATATTTTAACATTTTTAATTTTTGGTTTTGGAATTTTAATGTATTCAAACGGAATGCTGGATTACCTTCCTTGGACAGATGAATACAGAACAATTGAATATTCAGACCCAAAACTTCCTTTTATGACGATTTTCACTGACCCCGGGAACCCGCCTTTATTTTACTTTTTATTTAGAATTTTTATAAACGTTTTTGGAACTTCAACTTTAACAATGAAATTATTCCCCTTTATTGTTGGAATTTTGGCCGTTTTTATAATGTGGCTTATTTTAAAATGTGAATTTGGCCTAAAAACAGCAAATATTGGGGCATTTTTAGCCTTCATTAATGTTCCTATGGTTTATTACAGCGAAGAAACAAGAAGCTATATTCTGCAAGCTTTGTTTTCGCCCCTTTTAATTTTTGTTTTATTTAAAATTTTAAATACAAATAAAAAAAGATATTATTTTATTTATGCAATTTTAGCAGCAATAGTTTCAAATATTCATTATTATGAAATTTTGCTTTTGGCTTCAATTTTTGTTTATGCTTTTATTTATTTAATTTTTCAAAAAAGATATTTTGACATTTTGAAATTTTTCTTAGCCAATTTGTTTGGACTGGTATGCTTTTTGCCGTTTTTCATTTTAACCGCATTTAATAAAGCGCTTGTTGATAGTTCTTTTAACAATTGGATTCCGCCTATTTGCTATGAACAAATTAAAAAATGCGTAAGTTATTTATTTGGCGGGGTTATTTCATTTTTAATTTCAATTTTTGTTTTCATTAAAACAATTTTTAAAAACGAAATTCAAAACGAAAGAAAAAATAATTATATTATTTGCCTGTTTTCAGTTATTTTAATGACAATTATTCAAGCGGTCAGTTTATCTTATTTAATTCGCCCAATGCTTGTTGAAAGATACCTTCTTTTATTGTCGCCTTTATTTATAATGTTTTTAGCCCTAATTTTCACAAGAAAATATAAATTCAAATATGCAATTATTTTATTTTTAATTTGGGTTATTTTAATTCAAGCGGGCTCTTTTGAAAAAAACAACAGAAGAAAAGGCATTTTAGAAAACCCCCTAAGGTTTTCAAAGCAATATTATGAGCATAAAGAAAGCAATAAAGAAAATATTTATGTAATTTTAAACATTTCAAACCCTGAATATCTTGAAAACAAAGATGATTATATGAATGAAAATATAAAATATATTTCAAGGTCTGTTTTTATAGTTCAAGAAACAATAGATGAAATTTTGAAAAAAGACAAAAACGCAATTATTTTTACATCCACCTTATCTTCAGATGAAAAAAATTCAAAAACACCCGATAATTACAAATGCTATTTCAATTCTTCAACGGATATGTGCTTGTGGAAAATTCAAAATTAAAAAAGTTTTATATTTTATTTTTTATAACTTTAATTTTATTCATTTTTAATTTTAAAGTGCCTTTCAACAATGTAAAAGTTATTGTTCAAGGAAAATTAAGCCCGAGTGAAATTCAATTAAAAATAAATGATGAAAAAATTCCTTTTGAAAAAAAGGGGAAGTTTTTAGAAAAAAATGTAAGCCAAAAAATTGATGATTTTAAAATAGTTACAAATAAAGAAAATAAGATTGATGCAATTATTATTTTTAACGGTTCAAGAATTAATTATTTTAACAATTTGGATGAATTTGAAAAAATTAACGGGGAATATAAAGTTCCAAATAAAGTTAGGTGGAATGAAAATGTTAAAAGCTACAATTTTAGATCGGTCTTAAATTTAATTTCTGCTTTTTTCTTTTCATTTTTTTCTATTAATTCAATTTTACCTTATTTTATGGGGTTTTTTACCATTTTTTATTACCTTAAAAATAAAGATGAAATTAAATTGCCAAAATTAAACGGCTTTTTTATTTTTGTAATTCTTTTTATTTTAGGGGCAATATTTAGGCTGAATGGGCTTTTTGAATATCATCTGCATTTAGATGAATATTTTTCAATTTATTATTCAAACCCCAAACTTCCCTTTGATTTTGTTTTTGAAGATGCAGGAAACCCGCCGTTATTTTACATTTTGTTTAAGTTTTATTTAAAAATTTTTGATATAAGTTTTTATTCAACAAAACTTTTCCCATTTTTAGTGAGTTTATTTGGAATTTTTTTCTTATGGCTTTTTTTAAAAAAAGAATTCAACTTAAAAAGTGCAAATTTGGGGCTATTTTTAGCCATTTTTAATTTGCCTTTAATAATGTATTCAAATGAAATAAGAAGCTATATTTTACAAATTGCAATTGTTCCCCTTTTAATTTGGAATTTATTTAAAATTATTGAAACAAACAAAATAAAATTTTATTTTTCATACTTTGTTCTTTTTATAATTGCTTCAAACCTGCATTATTATATGGTTTTATTCCTTATTTTTAATTTTATTTATATTGGCTTTTATTTTATTAAAAATAAAAAATATAATGATTTTTTGAAATTTTTTAATATAAACCTTTTTGCAAGCTTATTTTTTATAATGTTTCTATCAAAAACGGGGCTTGAATTTGGGATGAACAATTCTTCTTTTAATTCTTGGATAGTTTTACCCGATATTCAAAAAATTAAAACCACAGTTTTTTATATTTTTAATGGGGCAATATCTTCCCTTTTAAGCCTTGTTTTTTTTATAAAAAGCTTATTTAACCATAAAAAAACCAAGAATGATGAAATTATAATTTATTTATTCTCTTTAATTGTTTTTGTTTTAATTTCATCAATTTTAATTTCATATTTTATAAAACCCATTTTTGTTGAAAGATATTTTGCACTTTTATACCCTGTTTTTATAATATTTTTAACTCTTGTTTTTTCAAATTCTTATAAAAATAAATATATAATTTTTTTATTTATAATTTGGTTTTTATTAATTCAAAATTTTGAAGGCGAAAGAAGCTTTAAATTAATGGGTATAATTGATTACCCGATTTATTCTTCATATGAAATATCAAAAATTTCAAATAAAAATATTTATGCAATTTCAAATTTAGCAAGTGACAACCTTGAATTTCACTACAAAAATTCAATTTCAAAAAATGTAAAATATATTCAAGTTTTGGCGCTTTCTTTTGAAAACAGCGTTAATGAAATTTTAAAAGAAGATAAAAACGCCCTTATTTTAACCGTTTTAATTGATAAGAAAAAAATTAAAGGGAAAATTGAAGAATTTTACAACCCTTCAACAAAAACTTCGCTTTTTAAAATAACAAATTAAGATTGTATAAATATTTTATTTTTGGTGCTATAATAAAAACTACAAATATAGTAGTTAGAGGAAACCGTTATTATGATTAAAAAAATGAAACTTAAAGGCCACATCATTGATTCTCTTATTTTATCAAAACTTTTAGACCAAATTAATGAACTTGGTTTAACCTGTTATGCAACGGAAGTTTCAATAGGAAAAAGAAGAGAAGATATCTCTGAAGCCACTTTTGTAATTGAAGCCGATAACAACGATGAAATGGAAAAAGCAATTGAACTTGCAAAAAAACAAGGGGCTTATTAAGGGGCAAAAATTATGACAGAAAAAATTTTAATGTGCAGGCCCGATTATTACGGCATTAAATATGAAATTAACCCTTGGATGAACGTTAATATTCAAGCAGACAACAACAAAGCAAAAATTCAATGGGAAAACCTTTATTCAACCTTAAAAGATGACCTTAAAGTTGATGTTAAATTGGTTGAACCCAAAGAAGATGTTCCTGATATGGTATTTACCGCAAATGCGGCAGTTATGTATGGCAAAAAAGCCATTATGAGCAGGTTTAAATACCCCGAAAGGCAAAAAGAAGAAAAATATTACGCCGAATGGTTTCAAAATAATGGCTATGAAGTGATTTGGATGCCAAACACAATAGCTTTTGAAGGCGCAGGAGATGCCCTTTATTATGGCGAAACCTTATTTTCAGGCTACGTTCCAAGAACCGATATTCAAGCGCATTCTTGGATTAGCAACTTATTAGGCATTCAGGTTATTTCATTGGAACTTGTGAATAAAAGCTTTTATCATATAGACACTTGTTTTTGCCCGCTTGATAGAGGATATTTAATTTATTACCCCGAAGCTTTTGATTCTTATGGTAATATGGTTATAGAAAGATATGTTGAACCTGAAAAAAGAATTATAGTAAATAAAGAAGAAGCTTCTTATTTTACCTGTAATGCAGTAAATGTGGGAAAAAATGTTGTTACAAATTTAACCACAAAAAGGTTTTCAAATTTATTGAAAGAAAAAGGTTTTAACCATATTCAAGTTGATATGAGCGAGTTTATGAAAGCCGGGGGTGCTTCAAAATGCCTGACATTAAAAATTTAAAAATCGACACTTTGATTTTTGATATGGATGGCACCCTGTTAGATACTCTTGATGACCTTAAAGACAGCGTTAATTATGCTCTAAATTACCTTGGTTACAGAGAAAAAACAAAAGAAGAAATAAGGCTTGCAGTAGGCTCAGGGATTACCAAACTTTTTGAAAGGGTAATCCCCGGCGGGCTTAGAAACCCTGATATAACAGAATGCATTAAAAAATTTAAAGAATATTATACAAGTTTAAAAACATCAAAAACTCACCCCTATGACGGGGTTATTGAATTATTAACCGAACTTAAAAAAAGAGGCTATAAAACAGGAATTGTTTCAAATAAATTTGATATTGCCTGTAAAATGCACTCTAAGGCTTTTTTTGGCAACCTTATAGATTATGCCCAAGGGGAAGATGAAGCAAATGGCATTATAAGAAAACCAAACCCAAGTGGCGTTTTAAAAGTTTTAGATATTTTAGGCTCAAAAAGTGAAAATTCAGTATTTTTGGGTGATTCAGACATAGACATTCAAACCGCAAAAAATGCAAATATGCCTTGTATCAGCGTTTTATGGGGCTTTAGAAGCGAAGAATTTTTAATTCAATCAGGCGGAAATATTTTTGTTAAAAACCCATCTGAAATTCTTACCATGGTATAATAAATTTTATGGTAATTAAGGTTACAAGCGCAAATTCAATAGGCCTTACGGTTCATAAAATTTTAGTTGAAGCGGATGTTACAAATTCGCTTCCTCAAATTGTGATTGTTGGGTTGGGGGATACTGCCGTTTCAGAAGCAAAAGAAAGGTTAAAGCTTGCAATTAAAAATTCAGGCTACAGTTTCCCAAACACAAAAGTTGTAATTAATTTAGCCCCTGCAAACCTTAAAAAAGAAGGTGTTATTTATGATTTAGCAATGGCAGTCGGCATTTTAGGAAAAGAAAAAATTATTCAAAATGTGCCAAATAATATTGCATTTTTAGGGGAATTATCCTTAGATGGTTCAATTCGCCCTGTTAATGGGGTTTTAGCAATAGTTTCAGAATTAAAAAGTTTTGGTATAGATAAAGTTATAGTTCCTTATGAAAATTTATCTGAAGCAAGCTTTGCAGATGATATTGAAATTTATGGCGCAAGAAACCTTATTGAAGTGGTTGAATTTTTAAATAATAACCAAAAATTAAAACAATTAAAACAAAATGTTGATGATTTTTTAAATACGGATTATGAATTTGAAAACGATTTTAAAGACATAAAAGGGCAATCGCAAGCTAAAATGGCACTTGAAATAGCTGCAGCAGGGGGGCAGAACGTTTTAATGTCAGGTTCTCCAGGCAGCGACAAAACAATGCTTGCCCGTGCTTTTGTTTCAATTCTTCCCCCTTTAACAAAAGAAGAAGCAATTGAATTAACTAAAATTTATTCTATAGCAGGCTTATTGGATTCAAAAACACCCTTAATTACAAAAAGACCGTTCAGATCGCCCCACCATAGCGCATCTTCTGTTGGAATTACAGGGGGCGGCTCAATTCCAAAACCGGGGGAAATTACCCTTGCTCATAGAGGCGTTTTATTTTTAGATGAAATGCCTGAATTTCAAAGAACGGTTTTAGAAGTTTTAAGGCAGCCTTTAGAAGAAAATTTTGTTACCATATCAAGAATACAAAACACAATAAAATACCCTGCAAATTTCATTTTAATTGGCGCTATGAACCCATGCCCGTGCGGCTTTTTGGGGGATAAAAAGAAAGCATGCACGTGTTCAGAGTTTCAAATAAATAGATACAAAGGCAAATTATCTGGCCCCCTTTTAGATAGAATTGATATTCAAATTAATGTTCAAAGGCTTGATGATGAAGAACTTTTGAATATGAAAAATGATGGCGAAACATCTGATATTATAAGAAAAAGGGTTATAGCTGCAAGAAAAATTCAGCTTGAAAGATATAAAAATGACAACATCTATACAAATTCAGAATTAACGCCAAAATTAATTAAAAAATATTGTAAAATTGATGATGAAATAAAGGCTTTGTTAAAAGGCGCAATTAATAGGTTTAATTTATCTGCCAGAAGCTATGACAGATTATTAAAAATTTCAAGAACAATAGCAGACCTTGATGGTTCCATTGATATTAAACAAGAACACGTTATAAAAGCCTTAACCTTTAGAGGGTTAAATTAATTTATTTATAATTTGAACTATTTTTTCTTTTGCTTCATTTAATTTATTTTCATCAATATTAATTTCAAATTTTTCATTTTTTAAAATGGAATAATAAACCATTTTTATATTTTTTGTTTTATATAGTTTTGATAGAGAATAAATGTAAACAAGCGTTTGAATGTCTGATTCCGGCGACTTTGGAAGATTGTTTATCTTCCAATCTAAAATATAATAGGTTTCATTTTTTTTAATAACGGCATCAAATCTTCCTGTTAAATATTTATCGTTAATTTTTACAAAAAAAGGCTGTTCAATAAATTTTTCATCACCTGATATTGCAAATTTAACAATTTCAGAATTTATAAATTGTTCTAAAATTTGAAGTTCTACGCTATTAAACCCCTTTTTAAATTTTTCAATATCAAAATTTTTAAGGTAATAACAAATAATATTGTGGAATTTATTCCCAACCTTTAATTCTTCATTATCTTCAATTAAATAAAGGTTAGATAGATACCTCATTTTAAATTCTTTTAGGGAGCTATCTAAAATTTTTAGAGAATTTGCACTAAATGTATCTATCATAATTCCCCCTTAAAATTTCAAAAATTTTAGACGCCCTTACTTTTGTTTTTTTATTAAAAATTTTATATTCTAGTGCCGTTGTTATATAAATTTCATTTCTTGCCCTTGTAAGCCCCACATAAAAAAGCCTTAGGTTTTCATCTATAATATCTTGTTTTTTGTTTTCTTCTTTATTGTTGTTTAAATTTATAGTTATTTTAACTTCATCTTTCAATTTAATTTCATCTAAACTAAGCCCTAAGTTTTTATCATACATATTTGGAATAAAAACATAATCAAATTCATCCCCTTTTGATTTATGAAGGGTCATAACATAAATTTCACCTTGTTTTGTTTCGTCGTTATCATCAATTAATTTTAAATTAAAGCCGCCTTTTTTATTGATTTCATTCATTTTATTCAAGGTTTCTTCAAAATTCCCTGCTGTTGCATAAATTTTTGAAACAATGGATGAAATTGGCGCTATATTTATTTTTTTTATTTTATTGTTCATAAAATAAAATTCACCGATTTTAAACGCAAGTTCAACTACAGGCAAGGTTACAAGCTCTAAAAAATATCTTAAATCCCACCAATAGGGGGAATCTTCATTGTTTTCCAAAATAAAAGGTGAATTTTGGTTTTTAATTTTTTCAATTAATTCAATTTCATTTTTGTAAAAACCAAGGTCTATTAAGGTTTTTAGGTTGTTTGAAATAATAATATTATTCATTGGGTTTGAAATAAAATTAAAAATCGCTAAAACCGCCTTAAAAACAGGGTTTTGAGAAATGCTATCCGATTTTGTAATAATTTTTGCGTTTATATTTTCTTTTAGGTATTGAGCAAAAATTTCAGCCTCTTTATTTGTTCTTGTTAAAATGCCAATTGTCGCATTTTTATCATTTTCTTTAATTTCAATTATTTTATCTTTTATAAATTTCTTTTCATCTTCTTCAAAATCAAAAATTTTCAATTTAACGGCATTATTATTAACAATGTTTTTCCCCTCAATTGGTTTTGTTTCAATTTCATAAAATGAAGTTTTTGAAACTTTTAAGCCCCTTTTAATTAAATCGTTTGCAGCGTTTATAACCCCTGTTGAATTTCTTGCGGTAAAATTCATTGTAACATTTTCGCTTTTTTCAATGAATTTTTTAAACCCTTTAGTGTCAGAATTTGTAAAAGTTGATGTTATTGCTTGGTTAATATCGCCGCATCGAATAATATTTCCAAATTTATGAGCAATTATATTAATTAATTCCTGCTGAATTTCGCTTGAATCTTGCGCTTCATCTTCAATCACAACTTTAGCTAAATTTTGGTAATATTCCCTTATTTTGGAATTTGTTTTTAAAAGTTCCAAAGATAAAATTAAAAGGTCGTCATAATCTATTAAATTTAACTCTTTCAAAGAATTTTGGTATTTTTGATAAATTCTTTTAAAAGAAGGGGTTAAAAGTTCATAATTTTTGAATTTTGAATTTTTAAAGCTTGAAATTGCCCTCTCATAATTTTGGGCATTTTTGGGATCAAAGCCTTCAGTATATAAAATTTCTGTTATTAACTTTAATTTTTTAATTTCATCAATAATATCAAAATCAACATCTAACCCCAAATGCGCATGGTTATTATTTTCTCTTAAAATTCTCATAGAAAGCCCATGGATTGTTGAAATATTGGGTAGTTCAGACATATCGGGAAATGAATTTTTAATTCTTTCTCTAAAAGTTCTTGCGGCAGAATCCATATAAGTTAAAACAAAAATGTTATCGGGGGCTATTCCTTTTTCTAAAAGTTTTATAATGAGTGCCAGCATTATTGTTGTTTTGCCTGCACCGGCTACTGCAGTTACTGCCATTAGCCCTTTTTCATATTCTAAAACAGGCTTTTGATCAGGCCTTGGGGTTATATTAAATTTTGGAATCGGTTTTTTATTTTCAACAAAAAAATGTTTTATCCCTTTAAAATTTTCATTTCCTAAAAAATTATAAATGGATGATAATAAAAATATTTCGCCATCTTGAAGAAGGTATAATTTTCTCATCATTCTTGCAATTTTATTGTTTGTTAAATTGATGTTATCATCCAATGTAAAATCTTTTTTAATTCTCAATTTTTGAAAAACCCAAGCGTTATATAATGGGCCTATATCTTGTTTTATCCAGTTAGCATTTGTTGAATCAAACAAGAAAAGATATTTTGATTTAATTTTAAAATCAATTGCTTTCTGCAAGCTTGAAACATTAATTGCATTTTCTTTTAATTCATCTTCAAAAATCGGGTTTTCTGATATTATTGTGTTTTCCAGTTGAATTAAAAGTTCAGACTTATTAAAGGTTTTAAAAATGTCCTCAAAATCTCTTAATTGCTTTAAAAGGCGGTTAATTTTTTCATAATCCGTTTTATTATTTTCATTTTTTTCAATGAATAAATTTGTTATTTTAAATAAAATTTCAGATAATTTTTTATCTTTTAATTCTTCTTTTAAATTTAAAAATTCTTTTGTTTTGCCGATTTCAACGTAATTTTCTAAAATTTCAAAAATGTTTTTTGCGCCAAAATCTGCTTCA
The DNA here is from genome assembly GCA_018715855.1 of Candidatus Galligastranaerophilus intestinigallinarum. Lineage (GTDB taxonomy): Bacteria > Cyanobacteriota > Vampirovibrionia > Gastranaerophilales > Gastranaerophilaceae > Galligastranaerophilus_A > Galligastranaerophilus_A intestinigallinarum. The sequence goes on along the minus strand of DVKW01000023.1, from coordinate 5,106 downwards.
TAAGCTTGTGCAATTTGAATAGAATCATCCAAACTAAAGCCTAAAACCTGCCCCAATAAGCCTTTTAATTTATAGGGGGAAATTTTAAAATTAATTGGCTCTATAATTAATTTCATTATTGAAATTAAGGCTGAAACAGTTTTATTTTCTTCAATTTTTTCACTTCCTGTAATAAAATTTATTTCAGATTTTATTTTATCTAAATAAAATTTTAAAAATTGGTCATTTTCAGGGATTACAATTAAAATATCACTCGGTTTAACACTTTTATCTAAAAGCGAATTAACTGAATTTACAAGATATTCTGCCATCTCATCCGCTCTTATAAATTCTTTATTTTTCAAGTTTTCCAAAATAACGGGGGAATTATTTGAAATGTTATCATAAATTTCATCCCCTTTTTTATCATCTTCTAAAACAATTGGTGTTTCACATAAAAATGCTTCAAAATCTGTATCTTGGGCGCAAAGATAACCAACCCTTGAACCCCCTTTTTTATCTGTTGCTATAAAAAATTCTTTAACATCCTTTTTAATAAAATTCAAATAATCAAAAATTAAAGGCGTTATTTCATCAGCGTCATCTAAAAAAACGTATTTATAAGGATTAGGGGAATTTTTAAAAATGTATGAAAAAAGTTGCGCTTGCCTTAGGTAATCAAACGCTCTATATTTAAGGGTTTCTTTTTTATACATATTAATTGCAAGGTTTACATCAGATGTAAAAGATTCCCTTAAAATTTTTGTTCTTTCTTTAATTTCATCATCCGATAAATCGTTCATTGTAATTAAAGAAAGCCTTCTTAACAATTGATGCAAAAGGTTTACCTTTGAATTGTATCCTTTAAAATTAATTTTATCTATCGCATTTTTAAAAATATGCCTTGAAGCCTCTAACCCGCAAGTTTTAGGTGAAACAACAACACCATCATAATTTATTTTTTCTTCAATTAAAGGGTAAAATTCTAAAAGTTTATTATAACAAAGCCCAAAATAAGAATAAACATTGAATTTTGTGATGGCTTCAATTTTTAAAAGTTTTTTTGTTTTTTCAATAAATTCATTTTTTAATTTTGAATTTTGAACAAGAACCAAAATTTCATCTGAACTAACGCCTGAATTTAAAAGTTCAGCATATTTTTCAATTAAAATTTCTGTTTTATTTGTTTTTAGATTGCCAAAAATAAGCATTTATAATACATCCATAGGGTCAACATCTACAACCATTTTAATATCGTTTGGCAAAATTACTTTTTTTAAAAAACTTAAAATGGTGAAATGCCCCTTTTCATCCAGTTTATTTTTAACTATTATATTAAACCTAAACTCCCCTTTCAACTTTTCTATAACGCAAGGAACAGGGCCTAGGACAATCAGCCTTTCTGTTAAAGAAAGTTTTTCAATCCAATCTTTAAGGCGCATGGCAATTTCCATTGAAGCTCTTTGGGCTCTAAAAATATTATTCGATTTTAAAATAATTCTTATAATTGATGAAAAAGGCGGATAATCAAATAATTCTCTTGTTTCAATTTCATTTTCATAAAAAGTTTTATAATCTTGTTTTTTAGCATTTATTAAAAATTCATTATCTGCATTAAAGGTTTGAAAAATAACTTCCCCCTTGTTTTCGCCCCTGCCTGAGCGCCCTGCAACTTGGGTTAAAATTGAAAAGCCCCTTTCTGTGCTTCTAAAATCCGGCAGATTAAAGCTAAGGTCAGCATTTATAACACCAACTAATGTTACATTTGGGTTATCCAGCCCTTTTGCAATCATTTGTGTGCCAATTAAAATGTCAATTTTCCCGTCTTTAAAATCGTTTAAAATTTCAACATGTTCATTTTTTTTAGATAATGCATCTGAATCAAGCCTTTTTATATTTGCACCTTTAAAAATTGTTTTTGCGATTTCTTCCACTCTTTCACTTCCTGCACCAAAATTTTGAAGAGCGTCAGCCTCGCATTTTGGGCAGATATCTAAATTTTTAAGTTCAAAATTGCAATAATGGCACTTATGAGAATTTGTTGATGAGTGGTAAATTAAAGGTATGGCACATTTTGGGCATTCAATAACACTGCCGCAATTTAGGCATTGAGTATAAGTTGAAAAACCCCTTCTATTTATAAGTAAAATTGTTTGTTCGCCATTTTCAATTCTATCATTTATTTTATCTATCAAAAATTTTGAAAAAAGCCCGTTATTTTTAAATTGCCGCTCCATCCTCATATCAACAACGGTTACTTTTGGAAGAGAAGCGTTATTATATCTTGTTTTTAATTCAAACAAAGAATTTGAATTAACCGCCCTATAATAATTTGAAATATCAGGCGTTGCAGAACCTAAAATAACTTTTGCTCCATATAAAGCCCCCAATTTTTTTGCAACCTCAACTGCATTATATCTTGGTTCTTTTGCATCTTGCTTGTAGCTATCATCGTGTTCTTCATCTAAAATAATAAGCCCTAAATTTTTAATTGGCGCAAAAACGGCAGAGCGGGCACCAAATAAAATTTTAATTTCATCAGACCTTAATTTTTGCCAAACAGCGTATTTTTCAGCTTCTGTAATAGATGAATGCCAAATTGCAACGGGGTCTTTTCCAAACCTTTTAATTGTTCTTATTGTTAATTGCGAAACAAGGGCAATTTCAGGCGCTAAAAATAAAACGTTTTTGCCTTTTTTTATTGTATCTTCAATTAATTTAAAATAAACTTCCGTTTTGCCTGAACCTGTTATACCGTATAATAGGCTTACAGGCGCATTAACGTGGTTTATTTCATTATAAATTTTTTCTTGTTCATCTGATAATTTATGAACAGCATTTTCATCAAATTCTGTTTCAAAAATAATTTGTTTCTTTTTTGGGGTTCTATAATTTTTAACATTTTTTTCAAAAAATTTAGATGGCAATGCCGTTTTTAAAACGGTTGGAAGGTCTGAAAAATAATAGTTTGAAACCCATTCTAAAAGTTTTAGGTATTCAAGATTAAACATTGGTTCAAAATCAAGAATATCTTTTATATATTTTGCCTTTATTCCTTCTTCCAAATAATCTGAAAACCCGACAACGTAAGCTTTTATTTCTCTTGATTTGCCAAAAGGAACTAAAACAGGAATTCCAATATTAATTTTATCTTTCATATTATCCGGAATTAAATATGAAAAAGTTTTTGTTCCTAAAGTTTTTATATCAACAAGGCATAGGGCATATTTTTTCATTTAATTGCCTCTATTGGAAGGTTATACAAATTGTTTTGAATTTCTGTAAAAATTAAATTTCTAACATCAGCCAAAGGCGAATCTTGTTTTGATTTTGAAATTTTTATATTGGCTGTGTTATTCCCATTGTTTGAAACCATTATTAAATATTCATCGCCCATTGGTGTTTTAAATAAAATGTAGCCACTTGTTGATTGCATTTCAACAATTTTATAATTTAATTTTTGAATTGAAGATAATGTAACCATAAAAAGGTTATCTTGTGACATTGAAAAATTTTTGGAATCTGCCGTTTTAGATAAAACAGGAAGCCCCAAAAAAAGAATTAATAATAAAATATAAAATTTTTTCATTTGCTCTCCATCCAGCTTTTGCCCGTTTTAATGTCAACATCCAAAGGAACATCCAAGGGTTGGTTTAGTTGCATTGAAGCTAAAACAATTTCTTTAACTTCTTCAATTTCGCTTTTATGAACTTCTAAAACAAGTTCATCATGCACTTGAATTATAATATTTGCCCTGTAATTTTTCAATTTTTCATCCAAATCAACCATTGCCATTTTAATAAGGTCAGCGCTTGTTCCTTGCAATGGCGCATTTATAGCGGCACGTTCCGCAAATTCCCTGATTTTTGCATTCCTTGAATTTAGTTCTTCTTTTAGATATCTTCTTCTTCCAAATAATGTTTCAACGTATCCTGTTTGGTGCGCTTCCATTAAAGTATTTGTTATGTAGGAACTTATTTTTGGGTATTGCCTAAAATATTTATCAATAAATTCTTGCGCTTCAAAGGGCGTTATATTAAGTGAAGAGGCTAAACCATACCTTGTTTGCCCATATATTATACCAAAATTAACGGTTTTTGCTTTTCTTCTCATCTCTTTTGTAACTGAATTTATATCCACCCCAAAAATTTTAGATGCAGTAACAGAATGAATATCATCATGGTTTATAAAAGCATTTTTTAAGGTTTCATCACCTGAAATGTGCGCTAAAAGCCTTAATTCAATTTGAGAATAATCTGCTGATAATATTTCATAATCGCTATTTTTAGCAACAAAAGCTGCTCTTATTCTATTTGAAAATTCTGTTCTGATTGGAATATTTTGTAAGTTTGGATCAGAACTGGATAATCTGCCTGTTGTAGTTACTGTTTGATTGTAGTGGGTATGAATTCTGTTATCTTCTTTAACAAGTTTTGGCAAGTTATCAACGTATGTTGTTTTTAGCTTCATATAGGTTCTATGTTCTAAAATATCTCTTGCAATCTCATTTGTTTCTGCAAGTTCTTCTAAAATTTTAGCGTTTGTTGAATAGCCCGTTTTATTTTTTTTCTTTGGTTTTATATTTAAAACATTGAATAAAACATCTGCCACTTGTTTTGGTGAATTTATGTTGAAATTAACCCCGGCCTCATCATAAATTTTTGTTTCATATTCTTTTATTTTTTCATCAATTTCATCATTCAATTTTTTCATATAATCTGAATCAATTGAAACGCCAACAGCTTCCATTTTATATAGAACGTATGCAAGCTTTAATTCTAAGGCTGCAAGCTTTTTTTCTCTATCCGTTAATTTTTCACTATAAATGTTTGATAAGTCATAAATACACCCTGCTAAAATATAAGGGTCGTTTGGTTCAATAATATCTAAAAAGTTTTGAATTTGGCTTATTAAATCTGATTTTCTTGAAGAATCCAAAACATAGCCAGATAGCATAATATCATCAATAACGCCATCTATTTTATTAAATTTATGAAGGGTTGTTTTTATATCAAATGCAATTTTTTTAATTTCAGGGTTATTCAAAATTTCAAGAGCTTCATTTACCCCTAATTTTGAACATTCAATATCGTTTGCAAAATAGCAAAAATCCCCATCAATTAAAAA
>DVKW01000001.1 GCA_018715855.1 Candidatus Galligastranaerophilus intestinigallinarum | reverse complement strand
ACTCAAGCGCTTTTCGTATGGAAGAAGATGTACCGCTTGTTATTGCAGGCGTAAACGATGAAGATTTAAGAAAACACAAAGGTATAATTGCAAACCCAAACTGCTCAACTTCTCAGCTTATGCTGGCTCTTAAGCCTCTTGATGATTATGCAAAAATTAAAAGACTTATTGTATCAACTTATCAGGCCGTATCAGGTGCAGGACTTGCTGCAATTCAAGAGTTAACAGACAATACAAAAACAAACCTTATCGGTATGCCTTTTGACAATAAAGCTTTTAAACACGAAATAGGCTTTAATGTAATACCTCAAATTGACATGTTCTGCGAAAACGGCTATACAAAAGAAGAAATGAAAGTTACAAACGAAACAAGAAAAATTCTTCACCTAAGCGAAGATGTTCCTATATCATGTACTGCTGTAAGGGTTCCTGTATATAGAGGCCATAGTGAAGCCGTTACTATTGAATTTGAAAAAGAAATTACTCCTGAAAAAACAAAAGAACTTCTAAAAGATGCTTACGGCGTTAAATTGGAAGATGACATCGACAATTTTGTTTACCCAACACCAAAAGAATGTGCAGGAAAAGACCCTGTTTATGTTGGCAGAATAAGAAAATCTTTAGCATTTGATAATGCAATAGATTTATCCTGTGTTGCAGACAACTTAAGAATTGGGGCAGCACTTAACACCGTAAGACTTGCAATGAAAGTCATTGAAATGGGATTATACTAAAAAAGGATTTAAAAAATGAGTTTAAGATATGATGCAGGCGAAGTTATAACGGCAATGGTTACTCCCTTTAACGAAAAAAGGGAAGTTGATTTTGAAGCCTTAGAAAAACTTGTCCGCCACTTAATTGCTTCAAGTTCGGATGCAATTTTGGTTGCAGGAACAACGGGTGAAAGCCCCACTTTAACCCATGAAGAAGAATATGAAATTTTGTATCAGGTAAAATCTACCGTTCAAGGTGCAAGAAAAGTTATTATGGGTGCAGGTTCAAATTCAACAAGAACAGCGGTTGACACAAGCAAAAAAGCGGTTGAACTTGGTGCTGACGCCATTTTGTCGGTTGTTCCTTATTACAACAAACCGAACCAACAAGGAATAATTGAACATTTCAGCGCAATTGCAAAATCAGTTGACATTCCGATTATTATGTATAACATCCCAGGAAGAATCGGTGTTAATATGACACCCCAAACAGCTGCATTTTTGGCCAAAGAATTTCCAAACATTGTTGCCCTAAAACAAAGCTTCCCTGATATGGACGTTATAACAGAATTAAAATCTCTTTGCCCTGAAGACTTTGCAATTTATTGCGGTGATGACAGTTTAACATTGCCAATGCTATCTTTGGGTGCTCATGGGGTAATATCGGTTGCATCCCATGTTGTGGGCGATGAAATTAAATCTTTAATTCATAACTATAAATCAGGCCAAGTTAAAGCGGCAAGAAATATGCACCAAAAATTGTATCCATTATTCAGGAAACTTTTTATGGCACCAAACCCTGTGCCTGTTAAGGCCGTTTTATCAAGATTAAAGATGATTGAAAATTTTGTAAGACGTCCTTTGGTTGAATTAAACGAAATGGAAAGAGCCGAACTTTTTGATGTATTAAATTCGGTTTTGGAAAGTATCGGAAAATAAGCATTAAAAAGCCCCATAAAATGGGGCTTTTTTCAAATTATAAATATTTTTGAACGTTTGAAATTATATGAGTTTTTGGCATAAGCCCCACAAGTGTTTCTTTTGGTTCGCCGTTTTGAAAAATATAAAGGCATGGAATGCTTGATATCATATAATCTGTTGCGGTTTTTGTGTTTTCATCAGTGTTTATTTTATAAACTTTAACTTTATCTTTTAATTCTTCTGCAACTTCGTCTAAAATAGGGCCCATTTTTCTGCAAGGCCCGCACCAAGGCGCCCAAAAATCGACAATTTTAACGCCTTCAGAATTTAAAATTTCTTTTTCAAAAGTATTATCATCTAATTCTATTGCATTTGACATTGTTTATTCTCCTTATTTTTAAAAGCTTTTTGTATTATAATTTCATTTAAAATTGTTGTCAAAAGGTTAATATGGCAGATATCGATAATATAATCAAAGAATTAAAAAAAGATAATAAGGCACATAGGGTAATTCAAACAGAGTTTGTAAAATTTATGGAAAATGTGGGTGACCCGTATTTGGTTTTAATTTGCTGTATTTTATCTTTAAGAACAAATGACAAAACAACATACCCTTGTTCAGTCAGAATGCTTGAACTGGGAAAAACCCCAAGTGAAATTTCAAAACTTGATGTTGAAACCTTAGCAAAAGCAATTTATCCTGTCGGGTTTTATAAAAATAAGGCAGAACAAATTATAGAATTATCTAAAATTTTGGTTGAAAAATATAATTCAAAAGTGCCAAAATCTATTGATGAACTGGTGAAATTCAAAGGTGTCGGCAGAAAAACAGCCAATTTAGTTATGACAAAAGGGTTTAATATTCCTGCAATTTGCGTGGATGTCCACGTGCATAGAATTACAAACAGAATTGGTTATGTTAAAACAAAAACGCCCGATGAAACAGAGATGAAATTAAGAGAAATTTTGCCTAAAAAATATTGGATAGATTTTAACACTTTGCTTGTAACCCATGGGCAAAATGTTTGCAAACCTATAAACCCGAAATGTGAAATTTGTTCAATTAAAAAATATTGTAAAACTTACCTTGAAAATTTTTGATAAGCCCAAGCGTTGTGGTTATGAATTGATTCAAGCGCTTCAATTTCCACTTCAAATTCATTTATAATTTCATTATTTTGCAATTTTAAAACAATATCTCTTAAAAGGTCTTCCACAAACCTTGGGTTTTCATAGGCTTTCTCTGTTACAAATTTTTCATCTTCCCTTTTTAAAAGTGAATATAATTCAGACGAAGCGGATTGTTCAATCCATTGAATTAAATCTTCAAGCCAAATGTGGTTTTCTTCGCTATATGAAATTTTAACCTTAACAAGCGCCCTTTGGTTGTGGGCACCATATTTTGAAATTTCTTTTGAACAAGGGCAAAGCGTTGTAACGGGAACTTTTACACCCAAATAAAATTTATAATCTTCTTCAGATAAAACGCCTTCAAAATAAGCGTCATAGCACATTAAAGATTTTAACCCGCTTACGGGTGCGTTTTTTTCAATAAAATATTTAAAATCAAATTTTGCATAAGAAGAAATGGAATTTAGTTTTTTTCTGACCTTTAAAAGAAGCTTTTTAATATCAACGCCAAGAAGGTTTTTCTTTCTTTCTTCTTCTAAAACTTCAACAAACCTTGACATATGCGTTCCTTTAAATTGTTTTGGCAAAGA
>DVKW01000252.1 GCA_018715855.1 Candidatus Galligastranaerophilus intestinigallinarum | reverse complement strand
CCCTTTTTTAAAAAATTGTTAGAATAAAAAATATTTATAAAAAGGGTTAAAAGATGATAATTCAAAATGTTCCAAAAAGTTGTTCTTATAAAAATATCGGCTTTTTTCTTATATTAGCTGTTGTTATGTCTTATATAAGCTATGCTTCAAGCACAAGCGGCGACGTTTTAAATTTTTTCAATAATAACGCTCAAATGGCAAACCTTGTTATGGCAGAAATTCTCCCCGTTTTATTTTTTGTGCTTTTAATTATTTATATAATTAACTTGGTTCAAAAAAGGCAAAGCCTTAAAATGCCGCAAAATATTAAAGAAGTGAAAATTGAAAAAAGCGGAATTGAATTTAGATTTTACGACCCTTTTAAAAACTTTTCAATAACAGAAGATAAGCTGATGGGTTTAGAAATAGTAATGAACATTTTTGAAAGAAGAAAAAGCAACACAAGATACCACAGCAGACATTCCAATTTATTTTCAAGCAGATATACAAAAGAAACAGTAATAGATGAAATTGCGCTTATTTTCACACTTGCCGATAATCAAAAGTTTGAAATTGTGAATGCGCCTTCAGTTCCAATGGATACAATTTACCAAATATTTGAAAACTTTAATAATATTCATAAAATTCAATACAGTTTTAACGGTAAAGGTGACACAAAAAAAATTGAAGAAGACATTGAATATTTCTATGAAAACAGAAACAGAAGGCTTCTTATAAACGAATTAAGGGAAAAATTGTTGCCCGTTGCAACAATTATATTTTTAGTTCTTTTGTTCTTATACATCTATATCACTGCATAAAAAAGGGTAAAAAAATTGTCTTTTAAAAAAAGAATATATAATGAAGCAAATGAAACAGCCTTTATAGAAGTTGTGAAGCGTTCGTTGTTTTTTATAGCATTGGCTTTGTTTGCGGGCGTTATGTTTTTTATGTATATAAAAGAAGAAATGCTTTCTCCGGATTTTAATTTTATTTCAAGCGTTGCAAATATATTCGCTGCAAAATATAAAAGTAATTCTAATTTTTACATTGTAATTATTCGTTTTTTCTCTTTTTTAATAATTATGACAGGGCTTATAAGCTTAATGTATATAATTCCTTGGGCAAGAAGAAGAATTAAATTAAAGGCGCCCGAAAACATCAAATACATTGAAATTGCAAACAATGAAGTATATTTTCACCATTTTGACAAAACATTTGATTACATAGTTTCAACAGATGAAATTAACAAAATGGAACTTTTAATACACACAAAATCATATTCATCTCCCGATATAAACCGCTGTTATATAGATTATGTTGGCATAAATTTTGAACTTCAAAACAATAAAACGGTTTCGCTTTCAAATGTGCCTGCTTTTCCTATGGGTTTTATTTATGAAACCCTTGATTTTGCAAAAAATAACATAAAAAATTGCACTTATGATGTTTTTGGCGAAGGAAACAACCAATTTGTAAGAGAAAATATTATTTGCTTTTTAAATTCCGACTTTAAAAAGGGAATTTCTTCCGAAGATAAAACCTTTTTAAAACACATGTCAATGGCATCAATTCTTGTTCCTTTTATAGCCATTGCCTTTTTTTGTTTAATTGACGCAAACTATAAACCTTCTAATTATTTCACACCTTTTACAATTACGTTATTATACCTTATATTTTCCATATTTGATGTTATTTTGCTTGTTGAATATATAAGGGGAAGAAAATATCGCTGGGCGCTTGAAAGCGACTATAGAACTTATGTGGATAAAGAAGCCAATATGGAAAAATCTTTTCTTACAAAAAAATTTGAAGACCCGATTAAAAAAATGTCTGTAATATCCATTATGATAATAAAATTTTCTGTTTGGGCAATTTGTATGTTTATTTTGATAAAATAACTTTATTTTAATTGTTAATTATACACTATATATTAAACCGACATGCCAAATTCCGGTATAATTAGGCTGAAAGCCAATAATATCAAGCATATTAAAAAAATATAAAGAAGGGTTGACAAATATAAATTTTAGGTAGATAATAAAAACATAAAGAAAAAGTGTTTGGCATACACTAAAAGAAACAAAGAAAATGCCGAGAGAGAAAGAAAATGTTAAGCATAAATCCTATAACAAATGTAAATAATACACCAAATAAAATAAGCTTTGGCAGGGGCGTTCAAACAAACTACGGTATAACGGCTCCCTCACCAAAGAAAAATATGGTTGAAGGCGGTTTGCTTACAGGTTTTGTTGGAACGGTTAGCCCAATGTTAAACCAAATTCATTCAAGAGCAAGAAGAATTGAAGCCGGCCTTGACGAAACAAAGATTAATTATTTTGCATAACCCCGAAGCTAACAACAACACATAATAAACAACACAATTTATTTATCGACACCTAACAACACAATCCCGAAGCTAACAACAATAGCTGACACCGCATAAAAGACGGTGTCTTTTAATATATATGGGTTTTTAAAAGGCAAATATATTTCTTTTTGAATTTTATTGAAATATGCAAATTTGCCCAATCGGTTTATATAAAATCAACAATTCTTCCTATTCAAACAAAAATAAACCGCAAAATAAAAGCGGCGAATTTTTTGCTGCAAAAAAATCTGTTCAAGATGACAAACAATATTATGATTGCCTAAAAGCTTCCGTTTTATTCAAAGGAAAAAACAAAACCAAACCAAGGGAATATTTAAGTTCAAAATATCTTTATATATCAAGAAAAAGTTCTATTTTAAACAGAGGGGAAAAAATCAGGCTCGATAAAACAGACTATTCAAAAGAAGATATTCAAAACATATTGGCTGAAAAAACCGCAGATAAAAAAACAGCCGTTTTGTTAACAAATTATCTTGAAGGTGTTGTTAATGAAAATAACCCCGATTCAAGCTATATTAAAAAACTTTTGGAACTTGTTTATGCCGATAAACTTCCCGCAGGGGCGCTTTTGGGGCTTCAAGAAGGGCTTTCTGTTAATCAAAACATAAAACAAGATATTGATAAACTTTTTGAATGCTATAGAACAGATAAAAGCGTGGCAGATGCTTTTGTTCCAACCTTTAAAACAAAAGATGAAGCAAATTCAAGCCTTTCTGTTGGCGATGTTTGCCAAATTGAAGGGGAAGACAGAATTTCAATTAAAAAAGATGAAGGCGAAATTGAAAAGCTTTTTATAAGCAAAAACACATATTTAGAACTGTTTCCCCCTGTTGAAAGATTTTTATATACCCAATCAAACCAGCAAGATTGCTATTTTATATCTGTTTTTGATTCAATTTATTCAAACCCTCATTCAAGATATAAAATTTTAGGCTTATTTAACGAAAGAAAAAACGGCAAGGTGGACGCAAGCTTTGGGGGTTTTAAATATACAGGCAGCCATGTTTCAAGCAAAGATTTCAGCAGATACGTTTTAAGAGATCTTTCAAAAACCCTTAATTCCCTAAGAAGAATTTACCCGAACTATATGTCATATACAATGGAAGGGCTAAGGGCGCTTGAAGTTTTAAATGCTGAAGAAAAAAGAAAAAATGCCGAGAGCAAAATTAACAAAAAATATCATTATTACAAAAAACTTTTGGAAAAAAGCGAACATGACCCCATAGTTTGCAAAGATTTTCAATATTCAAGAGATGAGCTTGTTGATTTTATAAATTTATACGAATCGCAAAGAAACCAAAGAAATATAATTTCAACGGAAGATATGAATATTCCCGTTTTTGATATAGATTACGGCTCTGTTTTATATGGGCTGAAGCTTTTAGATGAAAATAAAACCCCAAAAACCGATACAAAATGGGAAAGATATATTCTTGAAAGGTATAAAGAATATTTAGAAAGAACGGGCAAAAAAACCGTTCCTTTTAAAGAAGTTATCCCGATTGAAACTTACCAAGATATTTTCCAATGGGAAATCAACAAAAACACCCCAAGCCCATATACCTATGGCGGCAATTCCTTTTCTGCTTTCAGAGTTTTTGATTTGCCTTCAATGCTTTTGCCTTTATGTGATAACGAAACAACAGAAAAGCTTTTAAATATGCAAGACATTCAAAAAAGAGCTGTTTTAACCTGTTCTACGCCTTATGAAGACAAAACGGGAAGAAACATAAAGCCTTTTCATTCATATTCATTAATTCCGAAAGATGAAAACGGAAAAAGAACTTTTATTGTTAAAAACCCAATAAATACATTTCAGCAAATTGAATTAACAAAAGAAGAATTGAAAGAATGCTTTAATGTTGTTGAATTAGGGCTAATTGAACCCTTATCTTTTAATTTGCCATAGGTCTTTATTTAAAATTGCAAGAAAAGGAATTATTTCAAGGCGGCCAACAAACATATTAAATGTAAAAATAAGCTTTGTAAAAAAGTTTAAATCATTATAGCTGCCAACAGGGCCAATTGAAGCTTCAAAACCGGGGCCTGTGTTAGATAAAGTGGCAATGCTTCCCGTTAAAGCTAAAATTGTGTTTTGTTCAATTAAAGCAACTAAAACCGTGCTTATGGCAAAAATTGCAATAAAAAACATAAAAAATATTATAATTTGATGGCCTGTTTCAGGGGGAACTGTTCTTCCGTCTAATTTAACAGGGGATATCATATTCGGATGAACTATTTTATTTAATTCATTTTTAATATATTTAAAAAGATAAACCCACCTTGCAACCTTTATGCCGCCTGAAGCAGAAATGGCAGAACCCCCTATAAACATTAAAATAAAAAGAAAAATTTGGGCTCTTTGGGGCCATAAAATGTAATCAGAGCTTGTAGAACCTGTTGATGTTATGGTTGATGCCGTTTCATAGAAGGCATCTCTAAGGGCAACATTAAATGGCATATTGCCTTCAAAATATAAAACAGCGGCAATTAAAAGAGTTATAACAAATACTATTCCAAAATAAGTTTTAAATTCTTCACTTTTGAAAAGTTCGTTAATTTTTCCTTTAATTAAAACTTTATAAGTTAAAATAAAATTCATGCCTGCCAAAAACGCAAACAAACCACCAACCCAAATTAAAGCTGAATTTTGCCCAATTAGCCCGTTTGCATAATTTGAAAAGCCGCCTGCTGAAATTGTGCTGAATGATAAACAAAGAGAATCGTAAAAACTAAGCCCTAAGGCCGAATAGCAAACAATTTGGATAACCGTTAATAAAATGTAAATAGACCAAAGCCAGCTTGCAGTGTGCCTTATTCTGGGGGTTATTTTTTCTTCCGTCGGGTTAGAGGCTTCAGCAAAAAATATTTGCCTGCCTGCAACCGCAAATTTTGGAAGAACCGCAATAAATAAAACCATAATGCCCATGCCCCCAAACCATTGCATTAAGGCTCTATACATAAAAAATGTTTTAGAATAGAGTGAAAAATCAGATAAAATTGTAGCACCCGTTGTTGAAATGCCTGAAACAGATTCAAATAGAGCATTTATTGGGGATAAATTAAAAAATAAAAAAGGAATTGCACAAATAACGGCATAACTTCCCCAAGATAAAAGAACTGTTGCAAGGGCTTCAGTTCTGTTCATAGAATCTATGTCTTTTTCATCTGCATCATTCAGGCAAAACAAAGTGCCGATTAAAAATGCAATAATACCTGTTACAAAAAAAGGGTGAATAGATGTAAATTCTTTATAAAAAAGAGCAAAAACAATGGGGAATAAAAATATGATACTCATATATTTTAAGGCAATGCCTGTTGTATTTAAAATTATTTTAAAACGCATTTTTACTTACTACCAAAAAAATCTCTTATTTTTTGAGCATCATCTGCCATAGTGAACACAAGCAGGGAATCATTTGCTCTAATTAATGTTTGCCCTTTTGGAATTATTATTCTTGTTCCTCTTTGAATAATTGCAACAACGGCTCTGCAAGGAAGCTTTAATTCCATTAAGGTGATATCTTTAAAATCACACCTCACTTGAATTTCTTGAACTTTACCAAGGCCCCTTTCAACCGTTGCCAAAATTCCCATTTTTGAATCTATAATTTGGTTTTTAATTTCATTTAGTGCCGCCTGTTTTGGAGAAACGGCAACGTCCACCCCGACATTTTCAAACAAAGGAACCGTTGCTAATTGTTCAACCCTTGTAATAACCCTTGTAGCACCCATTTGTTTTGATAAAAGAGAACATAAAAGGTTTTTTTCATCGCTATCTGTAACTGCAATCACAACATCCATTTGCCCAATGCCTTCACGGGTTAAAAATTCCGAATTTGTGCCGTCTGCATTTAAAACAAGCGTTTTATTTAAGTTTTCAGATAATGTTTCACACCTTTTATAATCTTTTTCAATTAATTTTACTTTTATTTTTGTTTTTTCTAAAAGCGAAGCCAATTCAAAACCAACAGTGCCGCCGCCTATAATTGCAACATTTTTAATTCTGGATTTTTCATCTACAAAGAATTTTAGCGCTGTTAAATCAAGCCCATCCGGAGTTCCCATTAAAATACATTTATCATTTAATTGAATTTCATCGTTGCCGTTTGGAATAAACAAGTTGTCATTTCTTGCAATGCCGACAACCAAAGTTTCATTTTCAAAATCTATATCTTTTAATTTTTTGCCTAAAACAGGGGTGTCTTCTTTTACTCTGTATTCAAGAAGTTTCGCCCTTCCTTGATGAAAACTTTCAACATCCAAGGCATCAGGCACGGTTAAAATGCTGAAAATTTCCCTTGTTAATAATTCTTCGGGCCAAACAACAAAATTTATATTGATGTCATCTTCTTTTAAGGCATTATCTCTTATGATTTTCAAAGAATTTTTACATTCTTTTCTTGAAACAAGGCAAACCGTTTGAGCACAGCTTAAATATTTTGCCATAATGCAGCCAACAATGTTTGCTTCATCTGTTTCGCTTGATGCTATAAAAACATCTGCATTTTTAATATCTGCTTTTGTTAAAACATTTATATTTGAAGCATCACCCACGATTGTTGATAAATCAAGCTGGGAAAATTGATTAAGTTTTTCAATGTCAGGGTCAATAACAATTATATCGTGGTCTTCAAAAAATTCAGTTGCAACA
>DVKW01000251.1 GCA_018715855.1 Candidatus Galligastranaerophilus intestinigallinarum | reverse complement strand
GTTCCTGCAAGCTCAACTAAGCCTCTAACGGGGCATTGTTTGGGGGCAGCAGCAGGAATTGAAATAGCACTTTGTGCTAAACTTTTAGAAAACGGGGGAAATAAAGTTTTTCCGCATATTTATGACGGGTTTTATGATGAAACAATGCCAAAAATATTTTTAGCTGATAAAAACACGGTAACAGAAAAATTAAAAACCTGCCTTTGCACATCTTTTGGTTTCGGCGGCACAAACACGGCCATTTTATTGGGGGTGGATGATGAATAAAAAATACGATTTAGAAAAAATTCTTCCTCATAAGGCGCCTATGATTTTATTAGATGATATTTTAGATATTGATATTGAAAATAATTCACTGACATCAACCTTTAGTGTTTACCCTGAAAAAGTTTTTTTTGAAAAAGATAAAGGGATAAATTCTTTAGCAGGCATTGAATTTATGGCACAGACCATTGGCTGTTATTCTTATTTTAAAAATGGCTGCAAAAGCCCAAAACCGGGGCTTTTGTTAGGTTCAAGGCTTTATAACAACAACATTGATTATTTTATTGAAGGAAATGATTATAAAGTTAAAACCCATGAGGTATTTAGCGATAATGAAATTGTTGTTTTTGATTGTTTAATATATGATAATAATGATAACGAGGTTTTAAGCGCCACCGTTAATGTTTATCAGGGCGAAAACATTGAGGAATTATTAAAAAGTGAGTGAAGTTTTAATAACAGGAAGTTCAAGAGGAATTGGAAAAGCTTGTGCAATATACCTTGCAAAAAACGGGTTCAATATAGTTTTGCATTGTTCAAAAAATATAGAAAGGCTAAACCCCATAAAAGAAGAAATTTTAAAATTAGGGGTAAATGCAAGAACCCTTTCATTTGATGTTTCAAATAGAGAAGAATGTGAAAAAATTTTGCTTGATGACATTGAAAAAAACGGGGTTTACTATGGAATTATTTTAAATGCGGGAATTGCAAAAGATAACCCGTTCCCAAGTATGGAAAATTTTGAATGGGATGATGTTATTAATGTAAACTTAAACGGTTTTTATAATGTGCTAAAACCTTTAATTATGCCTTTAATTCAAAAAATAGAAGGAAGAATTGTTGTAATGTCATCAATTTCAGGCCAAACGGGAAATAGAGGCCAAGTTAACTATAGCGCATCTAAAGCAGGGTTAATAGGAGCTGCAAAGGCTCTAAGCCGTGAAGTTGCAAAAAGAAATATAACGGTAAATTGCATTGCTCCCGGGGTTATTGAAAGCGATATGACAGAAGAATTACCATCTGAAATTGTGAAATCGATTCCAATGAAAAGAATGGGCAAAACCTATGAAGTTGCAAGCCTTGCAAATTACCTTTTATCAAAAGAAGCAAGCTATATTACAGGCCAAGTAATAGGGGTAAACGGGGGGCTTTACATTTGAAAAAAAGAGTTGTAATAACCGGCTTAGGAATAGCATCGCCCTTAGGGTCAACCATAGATAGCGCATTTAACAGGCTTAAAACGTATAAAAATTGCGTTCAATTTTGGGAAAAATTAACCGAATACGACAGGTTAAATACGGCATTAGGCGCCCCTGTTATTGGTTTTGAAGTACCAAGCCATTTTACAAGAAAAATTACAAGAACAATGGGCAGAATTTCTGTTATGGCAGTAAAAACTGCAGAAGATGCCTTGATAGATGCAAATTTGTTGGGAGATGAAATTGTAAAAACCGCAGGTGTAAGCTATGGTTCATCTATGGGCTCAATGGATGCTCTATTAGATTTTTATTCAATGTGCATTGATAAAAAAGTTAAGCTCTTAAATTCAGGCTCATACATTAAAATGATGCCTCAAACGGCCGCTGTTAATATTTCGCTTTATTTTAAAACAAACGGAAGGCTAATTCCCACATCCACCGCCTGCACATCAGGCTCTATGGGCATAGGTTATGCTTATGAAGCAATTAAAGACGGCTATCAAAACATTATGATTGCAGGTGGAGCAGAAGAAATTCACCCCACACAAGTCGGCGTTTTTGATACTTTATATGCAACAAGCTCTAAAAATTCAACTCCAAATCTTACCCCAAGGCCTTTTGATAAAGAAAGAGACGGGCTTGTAATAGGCGAAGGCGCAGGAACTTTAATTTTAGAAGAATATGAAAGCGCAATTAGAAGGGGTGCTAAAATTTGCGCTGAAATTGCGGGCTTTGCAACAAATACGGATGGCGACCACATAACAAACCCAAATAAAGACAAAATGGCAGATGTTATGAAACTTGCCCTAAATTCCGCCAATTTAAAGCCTTCTGATATAGGCTATATAAATGCCCATGGAACAGGCACAATTAATGGCGATATAGCTGAATCAAAGGCTGTGGAAGATGTTTTTGGAAAAAATAATGTTCCAATAAGCACAATTAAAAGCTATACAGGCCACACTTTAGGCGCATGCGGCGCTATTGAAGCAATTTTAAGCATTATGATGATGAACAACAAATGGTTTTCACCAAATTTGAATTTAAAAAATGTCGATGAAAACTGTGGCGAGCTTGATTATATAATGAATGAAGGCAGAAGCCTTGATGTTGATTACATTATGACAAATAATTTTGCCTTTGGCGGAATAAATACATCTTTGATTTTAAAAAGAATATAAAAATGACAAAATTTGATCTTCACATACATAGCAATAATTCTGACGGCAGCGACACGGTTTTTGAACTTTCTGAAATAATTAAAAAAGAAAAAATTGAAATTTTCGCCTTAACTGACCATGATACAGTGGATGGCTGTTTTGAAATGCAAAAATATTTTGATAAAGGCTTTATTTGCGGGGTTGAGCTCACTTGCCTTTTAGATGTCATAAAATGCCACATTTTAGGCTATTTTGTAGATATAAACAATGAAGGTTTAAAAAAATTAATTGAAGAAGGAAAAATTTTAAGAAGAAAAAAGCTTGAAACAAGAATTAAATATCTAAAAGATGTTCATAACTTTGAATTTACAATTGATGAATTAAATTGGCTTTATTCAAGACATAGCGTGGTTAAAACCCACCTTGCAAATATTTTGGTTAAAAGGGGTTTAGCACCTGATAACATTTCAGCTATGAAAAAATATTTAGATGGCTGCAAAACAGGAAACACAAGGTTTGATGGCACCAAAGCCATTCAAACAATCAAAAACGCAGGCGGCATTCCCATTTGGGCGCACCCTTTGGGCGGCGAAGGCGAAAGCCATTTAAGCAAAGAAGAATTTCTTTTAAAACTTGATACAATGGTTCAAAACGGCATTATGGGGCTTGAATGTTATTATTCAAGATACAACCAAGATGAAATTAATTTTCTTCTTAATTGCGCTAAAAAATATAACCTAAAAACAACAGGCGGAAGCGATTACCACGGTTCAAACAAAACCGTCAAAATTGCAAATTTAAACACCGAAAACTCCCCCGTTGATTTTGAACAACTGAATTTTAATTTGTAATTTTTCCTATATAAATTCTTGAAAATGAATTTAAAATATCGCTTAAATTTATATCAGAATAAAATGCCGAATTTGAAGAATTATACAGCCTGAATTTTATTCTTCCATCTTCCATATAAGGTTCAATGACATAAGCATGGTTTGGTTTTGTTGTTATTCCGTTTTGTAATTTTGTCGGCGATTGATTTGATGCTGCAACAAAAATTTTATCTTCAAAACCGTTAAGGTTATATAAAGAATCCATAATTTTATTTTGCCCGTTTGGGGTTTTTAAATTGCATTTTTCAATATCTTCTAAACCCATAGTTTGCATGAATTTTCCTATGGAACCGTTTTTATCCCTCAGGTAATCTGCAGTATTTAAATATTTAGGGTAATATGGGGGCAGCATTGAATTAGCATGGCTTAAAGTTTCTTTTTCGCCATACCTTAGGTTTTTTTCTTCAAGTTCAACTCCATAAGCGCATTCAAACATTTTTATTCCCGATGAACCGTTTGCAAGCCTTAGAAAATCAACATCATCGGGCAAATTGCCGCCTTTAAATTCGTGCTCTATGTTGCCATTTTCAAATTTAAGATAGATATTGCCATTTTTTTCTTCAAACATTGAAAGAATTTTAGCTTTTCCTTTGGGGTTATTCATCATGGCGTTTAAAACCCCTAATAAATAACAATCAGATGAAAATTTTGTGTTGTAACTTTGCCTTTAACCGGCGGGAAAAGCTTTTTATAACTTTCAGGGGTAATTTTTAAGGGGGAAATTTCACTATCCGATGTTTTAATTGAAATGAAATCTTCATCAGCTAAACAAAAAACTTCCCCGGTTTTAGAATTTTGAATTGCATCTTTTTTATTTTTAAAGGTTTTTATTTCAACATCTTTCGCCTTTAATTCTTCCGTTATGGAAGGGTTTAATTTTGGGCTGGTTAATAAATCCATCATAAAATCTGATGTCATATTGTTTTTAGATGCATAATCAATTAATGCCGCTATATTTCTTGAATTTTCATCATTTTTTGAAAGCGCAATGCAAATATTAGGCAAATATTTTGCCATTTTTTCTGTATCTTGAAACCTGGCTTTTATGTAGCTCATCGGGTCATCTGCAAAAGTTTCATCTTTTTGAAATTTATCTTCATTTAACTGCCCCATAAAATGTAAGTTTAAAAAAGGCTTGCAATTTATAGGTTCAACTGTTTTAAAATTTAAATTATTTGAAAATATTTTCAAACTATTCTACCCTTTTTTCTTTTATTTTTCCGTCTTTATGTTTTATTAAAAAACAGCAGCAGAAAGATAAACAAAAATTGTTTTTTGAGGTTAACGAATTTTAACTTTAACAATTTCTATTCTGCGATATTATCAAGTTCTGTTTCGATGACGGCGGTATTAACCGTATTTTTTGCGCTGTCAACAGCTAAATTATTCGGTTTTAATGTAATATCCGATAAAATATTTTTAGATTCAAATTTAGAAACAGGCTGAACGTATGGGTTACCCTCAACATCTATTGCTACAATTTCACCTTTTTGCACCGTTCTTGGCCCTTCAAGCGTTTGCACCTTTGTTCCTTCAGGAAGTGTAATTCCTTTGGTTTGAGCCTGTTTTGTAGCGTTTATATAAGCGTCCGATTTAAGAGAATCTACCGTTGAATATTGGAAGTTGCCTGAATTATAACTTTCCGTTGTTCCGTATGATTTTTCAAATATATTTTTTGCACAAACCGCAAAGTCATCGGTATCATATTTCATAAGAACATTTCCGTCTTTTGCAAGATAAGGTTCATTTGCGCTCCATTTATTTGGAATATAATAGTTGCCGTCATCGCCTACGAACATGCCTGAATCACTGTATCTTGCAAGCACTTCTTCCTGTGTGCCGCTTAAATCAAGCTTTTTAACATCGGCAGAAGTTGCTTTGCTCACGCCTTCCTTGCCGCCTTGAAGTTTGTTTGAGCCTTTATGAACCGTGCCTGTTGCAAGCGTTAAGATGTTACCTTTAGCATTAGAAGCGCTTACTTTTAAGGCTTCGGGCACTGATTTAAAACATTGCACTGTTGCTTGAAGCGCATTCATATTTTCTGCACCTTGAGCACTTTTAACACCTGCTGCACTTGCTGAATTTAGCGCTGTTTTTGCACCAAACACCGAAAGAACAGCGCCCGTTGTGCCAGTTCCCATTTGGCGTGCGGCAGTTTTGGCATCGCCGTCTGTTTCTGCCGTTGCATAATCATAAGCGCCTTTGCCTATTGCAAACCCTGAACTTACAATGCCTGCACCAATTAAAAACGGCGCAATTGCACCCCCTGTAAGAACCGTAGCAGCTACCGTGCCTGCAACTGCAAGCCCTGTCATAACAGGGTGTTCAACAACCGTGTCTGCAATTCCCAAAAACAAACCTTTTGCATATTCTTCAACAAATTCGCCCGCTTTTAATTCGCCGTCATCATTTGTATCGGTGCATTCTTTGTCATTATACCAATCGGTAAATTGCGTAAATATGCTTTCATTTTGTTCAGCTTTTTTAATTTGCCTGGATGTTGCATTATTATTATATTCATTAACATAAACTCGGCCTGAAACAGATTCTATACCCATATTTTCTTTCCTAACTTATAATGTTAACTATATAAAGTACTGGTTTTATTTATAATTGTTGTTTTTTTGTTTTTTAACGTAACAATTATTAACATGGAATGTATAAAAAAAGAAAATAATGATTATTATTAATTATTTTTTAAATAATTAATAACTTCATCAACATGCCCTTTTACTTTAACTTTGCGCCATTCTTTTTGAATATTGCCTTTTTCATCTAAAATAAAAGTCGACCTTTCAATTCCCATATATTTTCTGCCATACATAGATTTTTCTTTCCATACTTCAAACTTTTCAGCTAAAGTGTGCTCCGGGTCAGATAATAAAATAAAATTTAAGCCTTGTTTTTCTCTAAAATTTTTATGGCTTTTAATGCTGTCGGGGCTAACCCCAACAACTGTTGCAAAAGGGGTTAAGCGGTTAAAATTATCTCTAAAATCGCAGGCTTCTTGGGTGCAACCTTTTGTGTTATCTTTTGGGTAAAAATATAAAACAACTTTTTTGCCTAAAAAATCATCTAAATTAAATTGTTTTTCATTGCCGTTTTCATCTAAACCTTCAAAAATCATTTTGCCCCCTTTTTTTATTTAAAATAGCATAAAATAGAAGTTTTTAATTGCCTAAATTACCTATAACTTCCCCTTTTAACGCCATATTTATCATATTCTGTTATATTTCCCATTGAATCTTTTTTATATGAACCTGTTCTTGTCCCATATTTATCATATTTTATAACGGTGCCATTGCTTGTTTCTTTGTAGCTTCCGACTTTTGCGCCATATTTATCATATTGGCTATACCCTGAAGGCGTTTTTTTGAAGCTTCCCGTTTTTACTCCGTATTTATCATATACATTGTAGCCCGAATTTGTTTTTTTAAAGCTTCCTGTTTTTACACCATATTTGTCATAAGCATTAATGCCTGTTGAAGTTTCCCTGTAAATTCCTGTTCTTTGGCCGTATCTGTCATAGGAATTAACCGCAAACGCCTGCATTATACCTAAAAAAACAAAACTAATAAGCATAAAAATATAAAACGATTTTTTCATAAAAACCCCTTCTGCAAGCTAAAACGACAAACAAAATAAATTGTTCAAAAAATCGGCTTATTTTTTTAATAAGCCGATTTAATTTTTCTTAAACATTTAAGGGTTTAAAAGCTTCTTCAAACCTTTTCATTGCTTCAATTGTATTTTCTTTTGAACCGAATGAAGTTAACCTGAAAAAGCCTTCGCCGTTTTTGCCAAAGCCTGAACCCTGAGTGCCCACCACTTGAATTTTTTCAAGAAGAAGGTCGAAAAATTCCCAAGATTTCATATTATTTGGGCATTTTAACCAAATATAAGGTGAATGCTTGCCGCCCACATGCCAGATATTGCACCTATCAAGCGTTTCAGAAATAACTTTTG
>DVKW01000250.1 GCA_018715855.1 Candidatus Galligastranaerophilus intestinigallinarum | reverse complement strand
TCTAAAAATGAAAGCATAAAAACTAAAGTGTCTAAATTTTTAAAATCTTTATTTTTGTAGCTGACATCAAGCAAAATATCCCAAGTATTAACGTTTAACATATTTATACTCAAAGATTTTGCCGTATATCTTTTTTTATTTCGGGGGTTATCATTGAATAAATTATTTGCAATTATGTAATATTCCACAAATGCCTTTTTATCAATGGTTTCTTTCTCTTTTTCAAGCTTTGCAATTTTCTTTTCGTCTTCATTCATCTCATTTAATGTTATATAAGCTTTTAATTTGGCTTCATTTTTAAATTCGGTGTTAAAAAGCTTTTTATAGCCTTTATAGGCTTCTTCATATTGTTTATTTATAAAATTGCAATCGGCTAAACCCATTAAGGTTAAATCAAATTTTTTATCCATTTTATAGCCGGATAAAAAATCATCATAGGCTTCTTTATATTGCCCCAAAGCCAAATGCGCCATTGCTTGAAGAGTTAAAATTTTGGGGTTATTTTTATTAAAATTTAAAATGTTGTTTGTTTCTTTTAAGGTTTTATAATAGTTGCCTGTTAAATAATAGCAATAAATTTGATAGAATTTTTTATCAGAATCATTTTTTGCTAAGTTCATATTAATTTGCTGTTTTAAAATATTAAAATCAACTGCAAAATAAATTGAAATTAAATTGTTTTTTTCTAACGTTTCAACAAATTTAAGCGCTTCTTTATATTGATTTAATCGGCATAAAGTTTTTGCTTTAAAATAAAGGTATTGTGCGCATTTTGGGTTTTTATCAAGCGCTTTATTTACATAAATTAAAGCTTGGTTATATTGCCTGCACTGAAACATTGCCTGTGCCATTATAAAATTGGCATAGTCTGAATTTTCCATCAAAATTGTTTTTTTAATTAAATTAAAAGCAACTTCTTCGGGGGAATTATTAAAATATATTGAACTATAAGCTTTTACAAGAAAATTTTCTTCTTCTTTAGATAAATTATAAGATGGCCTGTACGCTTCTTTTAATTGTTCAATTTGGCTTGTCATTTTGTTTTTGCCTGAAATTTTTGAAACTGCGGCATCACCAAGGCTAAAAAAGCCATATTCATAAAGTTTTTTAGATAACATTAAAAGAGAAATGTTTTTATCTAAGGAATTAATTGTGTTGTTAAATTCATTATATGCAACAACAACATTTCCGTTTGTTAAATTTTGAACTGCATAAAGGTAATTTTCTTTTGAATCGTTTCTAATGTCTGAAACAAAATCTGAATTATTTTGATAATTTATAATATTTTCAATAATTCCTGCCAAATTAAAAGAATCTTCAACGGCAAATGAAGGTGCAAATGCTTGCACCGTAAACATAAACAATAAAGAAAGTAATGCTCTTTTTTTCATTATTTTTGCCTGTTTAAAAGGTATTATACAAGATTATAATATTTATTGAAAATATTAACAAATCTTTCTTCTTCTGTTGTTAATTTCCTGTTTTCGCTATTCTTATAAAGGCCATAAATATCAGACATTTTAAATTTTGATAAAACAAAATTATCTGCTTCTTCAATTTTTTTGTTGCCTATAATAACATTTATTATTTTGTTTGTTTCTAAAGACATAAAAACATCAACCACATTTTTATCAAAGTGTTTGTTTTCGCCTTCAATTAAAATGTCTAAGGCTCTTACAATGTCCATTTTTGAACGGTAGTGCCTTTTGCTTGTAATGGCGTCAAAAACATCAGACACTGCTAAAATTCTTCCGCCTAAAGGAATTTCTTCACCTTTTAAGCCTAAAAAGTAGCCTGTACCATCCCATTTTTCATGGTGGCTGGATGCAATTTTTGCAACGTTTTTAAAATATTTAGAAACATAAATTCTTGATAAAAGGTCATAGGTTATCTGGGCGTGCTTTTTAATTTCATCATATTCTTCTTTTGTAAGTGCGCCTTCTTTTTGCAAGATATGGTCTTTTATGCCGATTTTTCCAATATCATGAAGAAGCGAAGCTTGCCTTATAATATCAAGCTCATCTTCATTCATCTGCATTTTTTCACAAATTAAAACCGCATATTTTGTAACTCTTTCAGAGTGCCCTGCGGTTATTTTATCTCTGGCATCTATAGAGGCTGATAAAGTATCAATAAAACTTGATAAAAGCTGTTTTTGTTCTTCAATAAATTGTTTTTGTTTATTAAAAAGTGTGGCGTTTTCTAATGCAATACCTGCAGATGAACCTATTGCAATTAAAAGGTCTTCATCTTTTTGGGTAAAATGCCCGCCTTTTTTATTTAAAACTTGAAATGCGCCTATAATTTCATGGCTCATATTTCTTATTGGCATACAAAGAATAGATTTTGTTTTATAGCCTGTTTGAAGGTCTATTTCTTTATTAAACCTTTTATCCGAATAAACATCAGCTATATTAATTGTTTCGCCCGTTTGAACAACGTATCCTGCAAGGCCTAATTTTGCATCAAACCTTATTTCTTTTAAATCCATACCAAGTGCAACTTTAGACCAAAGTTCATTTTTTTCTGTATCTAAAAGAAAAACTGTGCATCTGTCTGCATTTAGTGCAAGGTTAATTTCTTTTGCAATAATGGTTAATAATGTATCAAGGTTTGTTTCAATTGCCATTGTTCTGCCCACTTTTAAAAGTGCAAGCAGAGGGTCATTTTTATGATCGGGAATAAAAGAAGGGGGTGCAAGGTGAATTATTCTTTTTTGTTTTGCCTTTTCTATTGCCTGTTTTACAGTGTTTAATTTATTGTCAAATTCAAATTCGCCAATTTTTATCAGCCCTGCATTTTTAATAAAATCAATTGCATCATCAAAATTTTCTTCTTCAAATTCCATAAGGGCAAAAATAAACAAATTAACTTTTTGCGCCAAATAAAGGTTTGATGAAACCGCCAAATATTTTGCATCATTTAACATCATATAGGCTCTATAGCTGTTTTTTTCAACACACCTATATTTTAGATAAGCATAAATGCTCATAGAAATTGAAACAAGTTCAAAATCTTTAATTGCAATCGCAAATTTTCTTATCTCGTCAACTTCTTTAAGATAAGATTTTTTAATTTTTTCAGGGAAATTAAATATAATATTTAAAAGACTATCCTTAATTTCTTCCTTATTTTGGGTTTTTTCAATAAAATTGTTCAAATTCTCTTTTCCAAAAAATTACAATTTTATTATACAATTTTTTTTCTGATTTTTCCACTTTCAATCAAAACCATTAAAACGGAAATATCCGCAGGCTTCACCCCGCCTATTCTTGAAGCTTGTGCTAAAGTTTTTGGTTTTATTTTATTTAAAAGTTCTTTTGTTTCCGTTGAAATTTGTTTTATTTCCATAAAATCGATATCATCCGGGATTTTTATTTTTTCAAGTTTATCAGATATATTAACTTGGTTTTCTTGCCTTTCAATGTAGCCTTGATATTTAATTAAAATTTCAACTTGTTCTTCAATTTCTTTTTTTAAATAAATGTCATCACATTCAAAATTCGGCTTATAGCCCAATTCTTGAATTAAGAAATAATCAACATCCGGCCTTTTTATTAATTGGTAAGCGCTTTGCCCAATTTCAAAATTTTGCCCCAATTTATTCATTATTTCTTTATTTTTACTATTTGCTGCAATTTTAAAGGTTTTTAAGTTTTCAATTTCTTTTTCAACCTTTTCTTTTTTAAACCTAAACCTTTGAATATCTTCTTCTTTAACTAAACCTAATTTATACCCCATTTCCATAAGCCTGAAATCGGCGTTATCGCTTCTTAAAATAAGCCTGTATTCTGACCTTGAAGTTAGCATTCTGTAAGGTTCCAATAAATCTTTTGTAATTAAATCGTCAATTAAAGTTCCAATATAAGAACTTTTTCTCTCAGGTTCAAAAAATTCTTTATTTTGATTGTAAAGTGAAGCATTTATGCCTGCAATAAGCCCTTGAGCTGCTGCTTCTTCATAACCTGATGTGCCATTTATCTGCCCTGCCAAAAATAAACCTTTAACTTTTTTTGTCATTAAAGAACGGGTTAATTCAACTGCAGGAATAGAATCATATTCAACAGCATAAGCAGGCTTTATAACAGAAACATTTTCTAACCCGGGGAGTGACCTTAGCATTTTAAATTGAACATCAATAGGCAAACTTGTTGAAAAACCTTGAACGTAGGTTTCATAAGTTTTTTCGCCTTCGGGTTCAATAAAAATGTGGTGTGATGGGTTATCTTTAAACCTTACAACTTTATCTTCAATAGAAGGGCAATACCTTGGGCCTATCCCATGGATTAAACCTGAATATAGGGGTGATTTATCCAAATTATCTTTAATTATTTTATGTGTTATTTCTGTTGTTCTTGTTAAATAACAAGGAACTTGGGGCCTAAAACATTTTTCTTTTCTAAATGAAAAGAAATTATACGTTCCGTATTTATCTATGTTATCAGGCGGTTGAATTTGAAGTTTTGAATAATCAATTGTTCTTGAATCAACCCTTGCAGGTGTTCCTGTTTTAAGCCTTTTAATCGGAAACCCTGCCTTAATTAAAGCGTCACTTAAACCAATAGCGGCACGTTCTGCCAGCCTTCCTGCGGAAAAACTTTTTAAACCTATAAAAATTTTCCCA
>DVKW01000249.1 GCA_018715855.1 Candidatus Galligastranaerophilus intestinigallinarum | reverse complement strand
TATAATAATTTCAGGTTCTGATCCCGGATCGTCTAGCGGTAGGACAGCAGACTCTGGATCTGCTTACGGTGGTTCGAATCCATCTCCCGGAGAAAATAAAAAGACCGAAAACATTAAGCTTTCGGTCTTTTTTTATGTGGTTTATTTTTTTATCCTCTTTTTGGAATTCTCATTGCATAGAATGACCTTAAAACAAAGATTATTGCAATTAACAAGAATATTGCGCCCGCAATTTTTGAATATTTCATAAATTCGCTGCTGATTGCAATTTCCATTGCAAGAAGCCCAAATAAAGTTGTAAATTTAATTATAGGGTTCATTGCAACAGATGATGTATCTTTAAATGGGTCGCCCACGGTATCGCCCACAACGGTTGCATCGTGGAGCGGTGTTCCTTTTTCTTCAAGGTCAACTTCAACAATTTTTTTGGCGTTATCCCAGCAGCCGCCCGCATTTGCCATAAATACTGCTTGGAATAAGCCAAAAACAGCAATTGCGATTAAATAGCTTACAAAAAATGAAACGGGAGCGTTGCTTGATGATGTTGGAGATGATAAAAATGCAAGAGCAAGAGCAAATGCAAAAAGTGCTACAAATATGTTAAACATGCCTTTTTGAGCATATTGTGTGCATATTTTAACAACTTCTTTTGAATTTTCAAGGTTTGCTTTTTTATCATCGGCTTCGCCCAGTTTAATGTTCTTTTTAATAAATTCAACCGCACTGTATGCGCCTGTTGTAACAGCTTGCATTGAAGCGCCACTGAACCAATAAATAACGGCGCCGCCTGTAATAAAACCGATTAAAGTATATGGATTTAAAAGGTTCAAAATGCTTTCAGGCGCAATATTTAAGGTTTCTTTAATTACAAGAATTAAAGAAAATATCATAGTTGTTGCACCAACAACGGCAGTTCCAATTAAAACAGGCTTACTTGTTGCTTTAAAGGTGTTGCCTGCACCGTCATTTTCTTCTAAATATTTTTTAGCATTTGTAAAATCGGGTTTAAAACCGTAATTTTTTTCAATTTCTTCCCCGATATTCGGTACTTCTTCAATTAATGATAATTCATAAACTGATTGAGCATTGTCTGTTACAGGGCCATAGCTGTCAACCGCAATTGTAACGGGGCCCATTCCTAAGAACCCGAACGCAACAAGGCCAAATGCAAAAACTGAAGGATAAATCATAACATTATCTATATAAAGGCTTGCAAAATAAGCAAGGCCCATTAATAAAACAATGATTGCGCCAATCCAAAAACCTGAAAAATTACCTGATACAATACCTGATAAAATGGTTAAAGATGCGCCGCCTTCACGAGAAGCAGTTACAACTTCTTTTGTGTGTTTTGCTTTTGGGCTTGTGAAAATTTTTGTCATTTCAGGAATTAAAGCTGCACCTAGAGTACCACAAGAAATAATTAAAGATAAAACGAACCATAAATTATTTTCTATGCCGCCAAGCAGCCATTTGCTGACTGAAAATGTCATAATAATTGATAAAACGGATGTTAACCAAACAAGGTTTGTAAGTGGAACTTCAAAATCAAACCTTTTATTTTCACTTTCGCATTTTTTAGCATAAAAATGAGTGATAACTTTATTAAACCAATATGCAACAACAGAAGTTGCAATCATCAAAAATCTCATTGTGAAAATCCAAGCTAAAAGCTGAATTTGGTATTCTTTAAATACACCCAATAAAATGAAGCTTACAAGCGCAACACCTGTTACACCGTATGTTTCAAAGCCATCAGCTGATGGGCCGATTGAATCGCCTGCGTTATCACCAGTACAATCTGCAATAACACCGGGGTTTCTTGGGTCATCTTCTTTAATTCCGAATTGAATTTTCATCAAATCTGAACCGATATCTGCAATTTTTGTAAAAATGCCGCCTGCAACCCTAAGTGCTGATGCACCCAAGCTTTCACCGATTGCAAAACCGATAAAGCAAGCGCCTGCAAGGTTCCCCGGCACAAACAATAAAATTACAAGCATTAAAATTAATTCAACCGAAACAAGCAAAACCCCAATGCTCATGCCTGCTTTTAAGGGCACATTCAAGCAATTTAAGGGTTTTGATTTTAGGGCTAAAAATGAGGTTCTTGCGTTTGCCAATGTATTCATTCTGATACCAAACCAAGCAACAAGGTATGAACCTAAAATGCCTATAACAGACCATAAAAGAATTAATAAAACGCTTTTAACACCCATTTTTTCTAAAACACCAAAATAATAAGCGATACAAAGCGCAATTAAAATTTCTAATACAATTAAAAATTTGCCTTGTTGAACAAGGTACGTTTTGCAGGTTTCAAAAATTGTTGTTCCCACTTGTTCCATTACAGGGTGAACAGGAATTTTTTTAACCCTTAAAAATTCAATTAACCCGAAAATTGCCCCGATAACAGCAACGCCGATACCAACCAACAAAAGGTGATAATTAAAACAATCTGTTTTAAAATCGGGAACTACAAGCGAAGCTTCACTTGCAAATACGGGAGTTGAAAAAAGAAAAACGGCAATTAAACTAAATGCCTTTTTTAAAAAATTTTTCATAAAAATTCTTCCCTTTATAAACTCTAATTCAAACTGAATTATAATATATGAATGCGGTTTGTGGCAAGAAAAATAGGGAAAATTCAGCCAAAAGGAAGATTTAATTTAAAATATCTCTTAATTTTTTAATTTTATCTCTAATTTCAGCCGCCCTTTCAAAATCTAAAAGTTTAGCTGCTTTCATCATATCTTTTTCAAGTTTATTTAAAAGTTTTGGCAAATCTTTTTTGTCTATTTTTAATTCGGTCATAGATTCTGCTATTATATCTTCAACGTTTCTATAACTTTGAACAAGCGCCAATAAATTATTTTCAACTGGTTTTTTAATTGTTTTTGGGGTTATATTATGTTCTTTATTATATTTTAATTGAATTTCACGCCTTCTTTTTGTTTCATCAATTGCCATTTTCATGGAATCCGTTATTTTATCGGCATACATTATAACCTTGCCGTTAACATTTCTTGCAGAACGCCCTATTGTTTGAATTAAAGACGTTTCGCACCTTAAAAAGCCTTCTTTGTCTGCATCCATAATTGCAACCAAAGAAACTTCAGGAACATCAAGCCCTTCTCTTAAAAGGTTTACACCAATTAAAACATCAAAAACACCAAGCCTTAAATCTCTTAAAATTTCAACCCTTTCTATAGATTGAATTTCAGAATGAAGATATCGAACTTTAACCCCTTTTGAATTAAGATATTCAGATAAATCTTCCGCCATTTTTTTAGTTAATGTGGTTACAAAAACTCTTTCATTTTTTTCAACCACTTTTTCAATTTCTTTAATTAAATCATTCACTTGCCCTTCTGTCGGGTGAAGTTCAATAATAGGGTCAACAAGCCCTGTCGGGCGAATTATTTGCTCTACCATAGAATCTGAAACTTCTTTTTCAAAGTCGCCGGGCGTTGCTGATATAAAAATTTTCTGATTAATTTTTCCCCAAAATTCATCAAAGGTTAAGGGGCGGTTATCTTTTGCACAAGGAAGCCTAAACCCGTAATCAACCAAAACATCTTTTCTTGACCTGTCCCCAAAATACATTCCTTTTAATTGGGGAATTGTTACGTGAGATTCATCTATAACAACCAAAAAATCTTCCCTGAAATAATCCAATAAAGTTGCGGGGGGAGTGCCCTTTTCTCTTCTTTCCAATATTCTTGAATAGTTTTCAATGCCTGAACAATAGCCCATTTCTTTAATCATTTCAATGTCATAGTTTACTCTTTGCTCTAACCTTTGGGCTTCAACGAGTTTATTTTGAGAATAAAGTTCCCCTAAGCGTTCTTTTAATTCTTCTCTAATCATTCTTATAGATTCATCCGTGTTGTCATCATCTGCCAAATAATGAACCGCAGGATAGATGACGGTTTCAGAAACGGTTTCTATAACTTCGCCTGTTGTTGAATCTAT
>DVKW01000248.1 GCA_018715855.1 Candidatus Galligastranaerophilus intestinigallinarum | reverse complement strand
AAAAAATAAAGAAAGTAATTTATAATGTTAGAAACAGATAAAAAAGTCCAGATACTTGATTTTGAAAAACCTATATACATAATGCAGGAAAAAATCGAGGAATTAAAGAAAATTAGCATGGATACAAATATGAACTATAACTCTGAAATTGAAACTCTTGAAAAACAAACGGAAGAGTATAAAAAAGAACTTTATGAAAATTTGGAACCTTACCAAAAACTGCAAATTGCAAGGCACCCGATGCGCCCGAATTTTTATGACTACATTCATTTTATGACGGAAGATTTCATAGAACTCCATGGCGACAGAGAAGGAACGGACGATAGAGCCATTGCAGGCGGTATTGCAAAAATAGGCGGCATTCCCGTTATGATTGTGGGAACGGTTAAAGGCAAAACCACAAAAGAAAACTTAGAATGCAATTTTGGTATGCCGCAGCCTCAAGGGTACAGAAAGGCTCTAAGATTGTTTGAACATGCTTCAAGGTTTAATCTTCCGATTATCACTTTAATTGATACGATGGGTGCATACCCCGGAATTAAAGCGGAAGAAACAGGCCAAGGCATTGCAATTGCAGTTAATTTAAAAGAAATGGCTAAACTGGAAGTTCCGATTGTTTCTGTTATAACGGGCGAAGGCTGCTCGGGCGGTGCTTTGGGGTTGGCTGTTTCAGATAAGGTTATGATTTTAGAACATGCATACTACACGGTTATTTCCCCTGAAGGCTGCGCTTCAATTTTATGGAGAGATGCAGCTATGGCAAACAAAGCGGCAAATGCCCTTAAAATAACGGGCGATGACCTTTTAAAATTTAAAATTGTAGATGAAGTTATTAAAGAACCAATAGGCGGTGCTCATTATGACCCTGAATTAATGGCGGCAAATCTTAAAGAATCACTTTTAAGAGCTTTAAATGAATTTAAAGATATGTCACCAAGCGAATTAAAAGACCACAGATATAATAAATTCAGAGAATTGGGCGTTTTTGCACAATAAAAAGGGGTAAAAATGGAAATTAAATTAGAAGATGTTAAAAATTTAAAAATTGTGCCTGAAAAGTTTGAAAGCTCAACGGTTTTTGACATTGTAGAAATTAAAGATGACCAAGTTAAAATAAAAATGCCCCTTATATCGGAAATTGAGCTGAAAGATTATAACAAAGGCGAAACGGTTGAAATGTTCGGGCTTAATAAAACAGGGCTTGTTTATTTTACATCGGAAATTTTAAATAAAGAAAATAAAGAACTCTTAATTAAATATCCAAACGATATTAAACAAATTCAAAGAAGAAAATATTCAAGAGTGCCATATGACGGCAAACTTGCAGTTAAAGGAAAAGAAAAAATAAAAATTAAAACGGAAGATATTTCAGCCGGCGGTCTTAAATTTACAGCAGATACTCCTTTTATGGTAGGCGATGAATACGAAATTAAGGTAGAATTGTCTAATAACCTTATTGTAAATTGCACAATGCAACCGATTAGAGTGGAAGAAACAGATGGTGAAAACCGCCTTCCATATGCTATTTCGGCAAAATTCAAGAAAATAAGAAGTATTGATAGAATTGCTCTTATGCAATATTCACTAAGGCTTATATCGGAATTAGAAAATAAAGCATAAAATAATCAGGAGTTTTTATGGCAAACGAAGAGGCTAAAACCAAACCGGAAAAAAGAGGTAAGAAGTTCGGGTTTTATTTTGCGATTGCTACAAGTTTGCTTATAGCGGCTGCAATTATCTTCACCACTTTTTATTCAATGCGTTGCATTACGTATTTAATGAAAGATTACAAAGAAACAACAATTGCTTATAACAACCTTATTTCAACAACTTTGGTTAAATCTTTTGCAAGAGATAAAGAAAGCGACAATTATGCAGAAACCGATGATATGGCACAATTGTTAAAGTCAACCGAATATGTTGCTTATGCATATGCTTATGATTTAAAAACGGGAAAAATTTTCTGGTCAACAGAACCTTCTTTTTTGGATAAAACAGAAAATAATGTTAAATCAAATCTTCTTCCTTCAATAAACCAAAAGAAAAATGTTCAAACAAGAGAATTAAGGTCAAGCACATATTCTGTTGTTATCGGATTATCTGAAAATAAATTTCAAGCCGAAGGCTATCAAAACATGTTTGACAGCTTGAA
The DNA here is from genome assembly GCA_018715855.1 of Candidatus Galligastranaerophilus intestinigallinarum. Lineage (GTDB taxonomy): Bacteria > Cyanobacteriota > Vampirovibrionia > Gastranaerophilales > Gastranaerophilaceae > Galligastranaerophilus_A > Galligastranaerophilus_A intestinigallinarum. The sequence goes on along the minus strand of DVKW01000248.1, from coordinate 4,638 downwards.
ATTGTTTGTAATTTTATTCTTGATGGCAGGCGTTATCATAAGCGCATTTATGAGCAAAATGATAAATAAGCCTTTAATGGATTTAGTTTCAGGCGTTCAAGAATTTGGTAAAGGAAATTTTGGCTACAGATTAAAAGATTCAGGCTTTGAAGAAATTGATAAATTAGTTAATGCATATAACCATATGTCTGCTCAACTTTTAGATTTATATGAATCATTAGAAAAGAAGGTTGAAGAAAGAACAAAAGAACTTGAACAAGCTAACCAAAAATTAAAAGAAACGCAAACCATGATGGTGCATTCAGAAAAAATGCGCTCACTTGGCGAACTTGTTGCAGGCATTGCCCATGAAATTAACAACCCCATTAATTTTATTTATGGCAATATAATGATTTTAGACAACTATCAAAAAGACCTTCTTGCTTTAATTGATAAATATGCCCTGCAAGAATCTTCAATGAACCCCGATGCGGTTAAAGAGATAAACGATTTTAAACAAACAATAGACCTTGATTTTCTAAAAGATGACATTGCAGACCTTATAAGGTCTTGTTTGGAAGGTGTTGAGAGAACAAAAAATATTATTCTGGACTTGAAGAATTTCTCCAGAATGGATGAAATGGTATTTTCAGAATGCAACATTCCAAAAGAAATTGACACCACATTAAACATTTTAAATAACAAAATTAAAAACAGAATAGTTGTTCATAAAGATTACGAAGAAAATCTTCCTAAAATTGAAGCCTATGGCGGCCAAATTAACCAAGTGTTTATGAATATTTTAGATAACGCCCAAGGCGCAATTAAAGGAACGGGCGATATTTTCATTTCCGCTAAAAAAGAAGGCGAAAATATTAAAATTGAATTTAGAGATACAGGCTGCGGCATTAAGAAAGAAAACTTAAATAAAATTTTTGAACCTTTCTTTACAACAAAACCCGTAGGGCAAGGCACAGGGCTTGGCATGAGCATTGCATACAGAGTAATTGAAGCTCATAACGGCAAAATTTCAGTTGAATCCGAACAAGGGGTGGGCACAAAAGTTACAATTTTACTCCCTGTTAATCATAAAATAGAAGAACAGCCGAAAGAAAGTGGTGAAGTTTAATGTCTGAAAATCAAAGGTACAAAATTTTAATTGTAGATGATGAACCCGATAACCTTCAGCTTTTATACAGAACCCTAAGGCGGGATTATGAAGTTACAAAGGCGCAAGGCCCCCTAGAGGCTTTAGAAATTTTAAAAGAAACCCCTTTTAACTGCATTTTATCAGACCACAAAATGCCCGATATGGACGGCGTTGAATTCTTAAAACGCACCTATGATATGTACCCTGACACAATTAGGCTTCTTGTTACCGCATATTCTGACGTTGAAATTTTGATGAATGCAATTAACTATGCAAAAATTTACAGATACATTAAAAAGCCCTATTCGCCCGAAGAATTATTGCACATTGTTCAATTGGCGCTTGAATATTACCAATTAAAAGAAGATAATAAAAAATTAATTGTTGACCTTAAAGATTTATTTTCAGGCACAATAAATGCAATTATGGACGCTCTTGATTCTAAAGATTCCTACACTTTAGGCCGCTCAAGGCGTGTTGCTTTTTATACAAGCAAAATTATTGCCGCAATGGATTTAAACAAAACTGAAAAAGCAACAATAGAGCTTGCGGCGTTGCTTCATGATATTGGAATGATTGGTGTTCAGGAAGATATTTTGCATAAAGTTGAAAAATTAACCGATGAAGAAAGAGAAGAAATAAGAAAACATGTATTTTATTCGGTTAAAATTTTAGAAGATATTAAACAATTAGACAAAGTAACAGATATAATCAGATATCACCACGAATTTTACAACGGTGCAGGGTATCCTTTCGGAATTAAGGGAGAAGAAATTCCTTTAGGGGCAAGAATTATAGCAATTGCAGATGCTTATGATTCGCTTGTTTCTTTCAGGCCGTATAGAGAAGGCTTAACCCCTGAAGAAGCGCTAAAAATTATTGAAGAAAAAAGAGGCGAACAATTTGACCCCAATATTTTGGATATTTTTGAAAATGTTGTGGATGAAGCAAACAAAGAATGGGATAAATTAAACCCTTATGTATAGTTATTTGTAATTTGAAATAAAAATTACGGGGGTTATGTATTCAACTTCAAAATTATATACCTTGGATAATAATTTTGCCCTTTCAAAATATTTCATTTCAACATCAGGGTTTTCTAAAATTAAAACAAGCTTTCCTTTTTTGCCCGTCAATTGGCTGTAATATAAAGCTTGCCCCACACCTTCTGCCCATTTTTCGGCAAAATCCAATTCAATTGCATTTGTTTTTGTAAGGCAATCTACCCTTGTTAAATCTGCATTTCTGAATTCTGTAATGCCGCCTATATTTGAACAATATTTTTGGTTATATTCAGCTTCCCTGTATAGTCTTTTTGAAAATGCAGGTAGAACAAAAAAGGTAAAAATTAAAAAAATCGTAGTTAAATTTATAATCTTTCTCACAAGAAAAAAGTAGCAGAAATCGGCCTTATTTTATATTGGCCACTGTGGCTATTTATTCAAGTGAAAAACCGTATTCAAAAGATTTCAAGTTTAAATCCAAAAATTCGGGCTTTTTCATAGAAGAAACTTTTTTAAGAGCAGATATAACGCTTTCTTTTGTTAAAATTCCGGTTTTTTTAATAAAATACCCCAATGCTACAATGTTTAAAAGCATTTTAGAGCCTTCTTTAACAATTAAATCATTCAAAGGTTTAAAGAAATATGAAATATCGCTTCTGTGTTTTTCAGGCTTTATCATTGAAGAATCTGCAAAAATCACCCCGCCTTTTATAACCGTATTTTCAAATTTTTTCATTGCCTGATTTGATAAAAATATGCCAAAATCTGCGTTATCAAAAATGGGGGAAGCAATTTCATCATCTGAAATTACAACGTAACAGTTAGCGGAGCCTCCTCTCATTTCAGCCCCGTAGCTTGGAATCCAAGTTGTATTTTTGTTTTCAACCATTGCAGCATGGCATAAAACCGTTCCCAAAAATAAAACTCCCTGTCCGCCAAAACCTGATACTATTATATTTTTATTGTTATTGGTCATTATTTTTACCTTGTTATATCTTTATAAACTCCTAATTTGTGGGTTTTTGAAATTTCATTTTCTATAAATTTCATAGCTTCAACCGGTTTCATTTTCCAGCCTGTTGGGCATGTGCATAAAACTTCGACAAAGCTGAAGCCTAAACCTTTTATTTGGTTTTCAAAAGCTTTCTTTATTGCTTTTTTAGTTTTAATAATGCTTGGAACATTAAATATTCCGCATCTTTCAACATAAACCGCCCCATCACACATTGCAACCATTTCAGAAATTTTAATCGGATAGCCAAACATATTGGGGTCTCTGCCCAATGGCGTGGTTGCTGTTTTTTGCCCGATAACACTTGTGGCACTTGCTTGCCCGCCTGTCATTCCGAAGTTTGTATTATTTATGCAAATGACAGTAATATTTTCACCCCTTAGTGCCGTATGAATTGTTTCATTCATGCCAATTGTTGCAGCGTCGCCATCTCCTTGATATGTGAAAACAACTTTGTTTGGTTTTGCACGTTTCACACCCGTTGCAACACAAGGCGCTCTGCCGTGGGATGAACCAACGACATCAAGGTCAAAATATTTTTCAAGGCAAATTGAACAACCAACTGATGCAACAGCGATTGTATCTCCTTGAACACCTAATTCATCAATGCATTCTGCAATTAACCTTAAAACTATTCCATGCCCGCAGCCTGCACAAAATGTGTAATCATAATCTTTTTTTATTGTATCTGGTCTTTTAAAAACCACTTTTTCTTCTTTAATTAATTCCTGCATATATATTTAATTCCATAACTTTTTTAACAACATCGCCCGCTTTGATTATATCGCCGCCAAGCTTTGTTAAAAGTTCAAATTGAACTTTGTTATCTATTGAAGCCTTAACATCTTGTGCCATTTGGCCTTCGTTCATTTCAACATCTAAAATTAATTTAACTTTTTTAGCGTATGAATTTATTATATCTTTCGGGAAAGGCCACAGGGTTTTTGGCCTTAATAAGCCAATTTTAACCCCTTTTTCTCTAAGCTCCATAATGGCGCTTTTGCAAACTCTTGCAACCGTTCCAAATGCAGTAATCATAATTTCTGCATCATCCATCATATATTCTTCATATAAAACTTCGTTTTCTTCAATTTGTTTATATTTATGCTGCATTTTGGCATTTAAAACAATAAGGTCATCTCCGCCCATATGAAGTGAAACCAATTTTCTTGGGGGGCGCTTGTTTTCGCCTTTATTAACGCCATCTAATTCCCAATCTTTTGAACTTATTTCGCCAAAATCATAATGTTTAAATTCAACAGGTTCCATCATTTGCCCTAAAAAGCCGTCTGCTAAAAGCATTGCAGGGTTTTTGTATTTCCATGCCAAATGAAAAACTCTGTGGGTAAATTCAACAGATTCATCAATAGTGGATGGTGCTAAAACAATTGTGTGGTAATCGCCGTTGCCGCCGCCTTTTGTTGCTTGAAAGTAATCTCCCTGTGAAGCTGTTATATTTCCTAACCCCGGGCCTGATCTCATAACAGAAATTA
>DVKW01000247.1 GCA_018715855.1 Candidatus Galligastranaerophilus intestinigallinarum | reverse complement strand
GAATTTGTTTATCTTTTAAGGTCGCAGCCAATGATGTTTGGCGATATTGTTGTTCAAATTAAAGCGGATAAATATTTTTTAGATGGCAAAAAAGCAAAACTTGATGATAAACAAATTGAAGAATTAATTGAAGCTATTGATATGATTTCAGACAAGGTTCATATAATTCTAACTTGCCAAATTCCAAGGGGAGAGAGAAAAAAACCTGATTCAAGAAAGAAGTTGTATAAAGCTGTTCAAAAAAAAGGTGCAATAAAAGAATTTCAAGCTTTTAAGGCTTATGAAGAATATAAAATTTTGCCTGTTTTAAAAAATATGGTAAAGGCTGCTAACTTAAAAGCGCCTGATATTGCCCTTGAAACTTTGATTAGAACAGTTGGCCCCTATTTAAGAGATTTAAACAGTGCACTGGATAAAATTTCACTTTTTATATACCCTGAAACTTTTTTTAATAAAGAAACCGTTGAAAACCTTTATCCTTCAAGCCAAAATATTTTTCAGCTTTTAGATTTAATTTTAGCTTCAAATTATTCAAAAACTATGTTTGAAATTTCAAAAATGCTTCAAAAATCGCATTATTTAGAAATTCTTGCTTTTTTACAATCGGGTTTTTCAAAGCTTCTTTTAACAAAAGTTTTGTCTGAAACAAAATCAAGCTATGAAATTGCAACAATCACAAAACAAAATGAATATGCTGTTAAAATGTCATTAAATAAAATTAAAAATATTCCTTTATCAAAGCTTTTAAAATTGAAAAAAAATTTAGTTAATGCTGAATATGAAATTAAGACAGGTTTAAAAGCCCCTGAAGTTGCACTTTTAGAAGGGTTTATAAAATGATTAATCAAATTTTTAAAAATACATTTGTTTATAATTATTTTTCCATACTTTTGAATTCTAATAAAAGGTTTCCTCAAAGCATTATTTTTGAAGGCTTTGACACCATTATGCAATATTTTTTCTCTTTGGAATTGGCAAGAATTTTAAATTGCACGGGCGATAAAACCCCAAGCTGCAGTTGCACAAATTGCAATTGGATTAGAGAAAACAGGCACCCCGCAGTTGTTAATGTTACACCTGTTGATTTTAAAGAAGATGGAACAAAAACGGTAATTTCAGTTAAACAAATTGAAAAAGTTACGTCATTAATTCTTGAAACTTCCGATTATCACAGATTTTTTATTTTTTCAAACGTAAAAACATCAAAAATTCAAGAGAATGAACAAAAACAGCTTTCAAAATATTTAAATGCAGGTTTTAAAATTAACAAAGAAGATTGGCTGCCTGCTCCAATAAACAAAAAAATATTGCAGGAAGAAGCCTCAAATGCTCTTTTAAAATCAACGGAAGAAGCGCCAAATAAAGTTACTTTTGTTTTTCTTGCAAATAGCAGGGAAGATATTATATCAACAATAGTTTCAAGGTCTTTGGTTTTTAAAACTCCCGTCAGTATTGAAAAATCACAAATTAATGTTTCTTCTTTTTTTAAAAATTATCCTGATTTGCCAATATCTGATGCCATGAAAACTTCCACTGAAATTTTAAGCTATATTGAAGAAAACGGCCTTAGCCACATTGAATTTTTAGATAGCGCGGAAGAATTTTTTGTTAATTTATTAAGGCAAAATGCAAAAAATAATCAAATTTTTAATTTAATAAGTTCGGATATAAAAAAAGTGCAATTGGCAAAAAAACACCTTGCGGCAACAATTACTCCGAATAATACCTTTGAAAATTTGTTTATTTCAATTTCAAATGAAGGAAGAAACCTATGAACCACAAGGAAACAATTGCAATTTCAATTCCAACGGGTATTGGCGCTGAAATTGGCGGATTTGCAGGTGATGGCGGAAAAATAGCAAGAAAATTTGCAAAATATTTTAATGTTTTAACACATCCAAATGTTGTTAATGGCGGCATTTTAAGTGCTATTACAGATGATATTTTATATTTGGAAGGATATTTTTTTGATGAATTTTTTAGTGGAAATATAGTAATAAACCCGCTTGATAAATATGAAGAAAATATAATCGGCGTTATTTTTGACGCTTCAATTCCAAAAAACATTTTAAACGTTCATATAAACACAATTTCTGCAATGAAAGAAGTTAAAGGCTTAAATATTCCTTTTTTTGAAACAACGGATGAGCCCGTTGGGGTTGAATTTTTTATTAAAAACAATTTATCAACAGGAACCATAAAAAATGAAAATGCAATTTTAAGGGCAGCAAAAAAATTAATTGAAAAAGGGGCAAATGCAATTGCAATTGTTTGCTATTTTAATGAGGATGCAGACGATATAAACTATGAACAAGGAATAGGAATTGACCCCATTGGCGGTATAGAGGCCGTTATTTCTCATTTAATTGCAAAAGAATTTTTTGTGCCAACCGCTCATGCGCCGGCGTTTTCTTCAATTGATATTTGTGAAACGGTTTGCAATTCAAAGGTTTCATCCGAAAATATATCTTCAACTTATCTTCCCTGCATTTTAGACGGCCTTTCAAAAGCGCCTTTAATTAACAATAAAAATAGATTTTATTTAAAAAACAGCGATATAAAAGCTTTAATTGTGCCCTATAATGCTCTTGGAAGCCCTGCGGTTATAGGCGCTTATAACAGTGGAATAAAAATTTTAACGGTTAAAAACAAAACTTTTGGTTCAATCGGTTGCTATGATATGGGGCTGAATGATATAATTGAATATGAAGATTATGACAGTTTGTTATCGGCTCTTTTAAAAGGATAGAATGAAATTGAAATATAAATTTAAAAACGGAATGATTTTAGGCGAAGTTATTTTTGCTTTTTTCTTGTGCGGCATTTTGCTTGCAATTTCAATTTATATGTTTAAATCAAACGATGTTTCAAAAACGCCGTATATATATTCTGTTCTTAAAAATTTGCCAAATATAAACAAAGTGATTATGCAAGAATGCTATGAAGAAGGCTTTTGTTCAAATTATACGGAATTACCTGATAATGTTAATGAATATTGTGAAAGGCTTGCAAATAATTTGGTTACAACAGGTGCTGTTAACTGTTCTACAGGCGGCGATGCATCGATAAGCGCTTATGGCAAAGGCCAAAATTTAAGGCTTGCAAACGGCAGTTCTTTTTATGGTTTATCACCTCGTGACGGCTGGGATATCGTCAGATTTGACGGGCGAGATATAAATTATTATTTAGATGTTTATATAGATATAAACGGCGCAAATAATGGCGATAATGTTCTTGGCACAGACATTTTCCCTATTCGTATTTTTAAAAACGGGGCTGTTGTTCCTTCAGTCGATTTTTATAACAATTTTGATGCAAGAGAAGATGATGAATTTTTTGCTTATAGAGTTGTTTTAAATAAAGCGCAAGATGAAAACAACAAAAATACAAGGGTTATTCAAGTGTTGGATGCAAGAAACCAGCAAGAAATAAATGACGAGCTTCCCTTTAGAGAAAAAGTTTCTTATAAAGAAGCAGTTTGTGTTTCAAACCCTTCTTTATACCCGAGATATTTTCAAGGTGAAGATTGCAATAATTATACCATTTTAGGCGCTTGCAATTTTGATAAACCTTCTGCTGAAGATATTCTAAATTACCCCCATTTGTCAGATAAAAGCGCATATTGTTCAATTGAACCCGTTAAGCCGAGAGGAAGCGGAATATTCAAAATTTTTGGAATATAATTTGAAATAAAAAAGCCTGAAATTTCAGGCTTTTTAATGTTTAAAAATCTATTACAATTGTTAAGCTGTTTTTCTTGCCAACAAAAGAGCCTTTTGGCGGGCGCATATAATAAAGAGTGTTTTGCAGGCTTTGTTGGATTACTTTGTCTAAAGCCGAATTGCCTGAGCTTTGAACAAGTTCAACATTTTCTAAGCTGCCATCTCTATAAAACCTTATATCAAACTTAACTTTGTTGTTCACCGTTGTGGTGTTTGAAAGTAATAAATCGTTTTGAAGGTTTAATCTCACGCTTTTTCCTGCTTGTTGAAGGAATTTTTTCTGTTCTTCGTTGTTGATATTTTTGGAAACTTCCCAAGATACTTTTGAAATAGTGAGATAACCTTTTGATTTATCTATTTTTGGAATATAAATATCAAAATCGCCCCCTTGGCTTTGCGAAAGGTTATTTTCATTTGTATCTATAACTTCACCCTGAACAGTTTTTGCTTTTTGGTTTTCCCCGCCTTTTGGCAAATTTGCGGCAAAAGAAATTATAACAAGCAAAATGGCAACCGTAAAAAAGCCCGTCAGAATGATTTTTTTGGTTTTTGGGGGAATTTCCGCCCCATATCTGAAGGTTGAATTTTTAAGTTCATTAAAGCTGTTTTCGTTGTATATTGTATCTATTGCGCCTTGAATTTTAATTTCTTCTCTGTTTGAATTTTGAAGTTTTCTTATAAAGTTTTCTTCTTTTGAAAAGTCTTCATTTGATAGAATATTATTATGCTTCACAATGTTTTTTGAAGCAGAATCAAATTCAAGAGTATCCATGAGCCTTTTTTTGCAGGTTTCGCAAGTTAAAATATGCTCTATGAATTTTTTCTTTTCATCGTCCGTTAATTTATCTTCGGTATATGGAACAAACATATCCATACATTCTAAATGTTTGCCGATTGAAGGTTTTATGCCCGAATAATTTTTTATAATTTCATAAAGTTCTTCAATGTTTCTTAATTTGTTTGTATTGAATTTAAAGTAATCATTGTTAATTTCTGCATTTTCAAAATCTACAGGTTTAATAATTCCTTTAACATTTGCTTCTTTCATTCCTATTTGAAGCTCAACAACTATGTATGCTTCAGGCAAAATGTCATATTTTTTGTGCATATATGGAATTTTAACAATTTCTGTTCCATAAGCAGTTACAACATATAGTCTGTGCGAGTTTGAATAAATATCGCAAATTTCAAAATCCGAATATAATTTGGCAGATTTAAAAATGCTTCTTTGAATATTTACTCTATAACCTGAATTTTGAAGGTAATCAACCGCATACATTACACCTAAAAAATCTGCATACGCGCGTTTTCTCTGTCTTGGTTCCAACAATTTTGAGGATAAGACAAGCGCATTAGAATTTTGTTTATCCGTAACTTCTGATGATAACATTTTATACATTTTAATTTATCTCTTACTCCCTATAAATAGGATTGCATATTATTAAAAAATTTTCAAAAATTTTACATTATTTGGCGGGTTTTGGTTTAACTTTTCTTAATATGAATTTATTTGATTATCTTTTTTTCTATAACATTTTTATCTTTATCCATTTTAACTTCAACCCTTGTGCCTTTGTTGTCGGCATCAAAGTAAATAGCATCTGCGGTGCCATCTATGTATTTTTCAACAAAAGATAACCTTGAACCGTCCGCATTATACATCATAGATTTATAAGAACCGTTTTTTCCGTATTCGGTTGAAAGCTTAACTTGGCCGTTTTCATAATAATCAACCGATTTAATCAGGTTTTTTTCTTTGTCGTATTCTGAAACTGTTTCTTTTCCGCCAATTGAATTGTAAGTTATTTCAAGAATATGCCCCGATTTTTTCTGAATAACCTTGCTTCCGACAAGTTTTTCATCTTTATTGTAAAATTCTGAAATTAAAGAATCTTCTTCTTTTTTT
>DVKW01000246.1 GCA_018715855.1 Candidatus Galligastranaerophilus intestinigallinarum | reverse complement strand
TCTTTAACAGATTTTGCGATAATTTCTTTAACTTTTTGTCTGTCAACATCAAAGCAAGGAACTTTACCTTCGGGTCTTTCCATCCAAAGTCTTTGTTGGTTTAACCTGTTTAAGCCGTCTGCTGCTTCTTCTGCGTACATAAAGAATGGCATATTAACATTTTTATCTGATAATTTTGTAAAGAATTCATTCTTTGTCATAAATACGCCAATAATTGGTTTTTGAGGATTTTTAGCTTTAATTTCCATCAAAGCTTCTGCAACGTCAATATCTTTCAAACCAAGGAACGGAAGATAAATTACAATAATCATATCAACGTTTTCATCAGCTATAACAGTTTCAAGCGTTTGTTTGTAGTGTTCAATTGGAGCAGATGCTATCATATCGATAGGGTTTTTAACAGAAGCCGCTGAAGGTAAGAAACTTCTTAATTTTTCTTTTGTTTCATCTGTTATTTTTGCCATTTGCATGCCATATTCGCAAACTGCATCTGTTGCCATAATGCCGGGGCCGCCTGAGTTTGTAATGATTGCAACTCTGTCGCCTTTTGGAATTGGGCAATTTGCAAAAACTTTAGCTGTTGCAAAAAGGTTTTTTAATGAAAATTCTCTTATAACGCCTGATTGTTGCAAAAGCGCTGCTGCTGCTTTATCTGCACCTGCCAAAGACCCTGTATGAGAGCTTGCAGCTGAAGCGCCTGCGGCAGATCTGCCTGCTTTAAGAGCTAAAATTGGTTTTTTCTTTGTAATTCTTGAAGCAAGTTTTCTAAAGTTAGATGGGTTTTGAATTGATTCCATATATAAAAGAATTTGTTCAACGTCAGGTTCATTTTCCCAATATTCAAGGGCAGTTTCAGCGTTAACATCTGCTTGGTTGCCGATTGAAATAAATTGAGCAAAACCAAGGTTTAAATCTTTTAAAATGTTTAAAATGCCGCCGCCTAATGCGCCTGATTGAGAAACAAAGCCGATGTTGCCACGTTCAGGAAGAGATTCTGCAAAGCAGCCATCCATTCTGATATCAGGGTGTGTATTAACAACGCCCAAGCAATTCGGGCCAACGCATCTCATGCCATATTCTTTTAATTTTTCAACAAGTTGTTTTTCAAGCTCAGCACCTTCTTTGCCTGTTTCTTTAAAGCCTGCTGTTATAATGCAAACGCCTTTAATGCCTTTTTCGTGGCATTGGTCGATTGTTGATAAAACAAATTTTGCATTAACTACAATAATTGCAAGGTCAACAGTTTCAGGAATTTCCAAAACATTTGTATAAGCTTGTAAACCTTCAATTACACCGCCTTTTGGGTTAACGGGGTAAATTTTACCGTTAAATTTATATTCTTGTAACCTTTTCATAATATCTGAACCGATTGTGTGTTCTTTGGTTGAAGCACCAATAACTGCAATTGATTTCGGTTTCATAATTTTGTCCAAAATGGTATCTTGCATTTTCTTCTCCTTTTTTATGCTTTTTAATAACCGTTTTCAATCCATTCTCTAATGCGGAATTTTGCACCTATATTTTCTGCAATTTTTCTGCAAGCTTCAGGGTTGATATTATATTCTTCAGGCTTGTAGCCTGTTACAATGCTCATTGTTGTGTCAATTCCTTCACTAACACATTTTTTTGCAAAATCTAACATCTCAAAATAGGCATTTTCAATTTTTGGAGATGAGATTTTATTGTATTCTTCTTCATTTTGCGCATTTAGGCTAATAGAAATTGAATCTATTAAAGGCTTTAACTCTGGAACTATATTTCTTTTTGCAATAAAATTTCCATGCCCGTTTGTATTGATTCTGATTTTAACATTCGGCATGGAAGATTTTACATATTTACAAACTTCAATAACTTCATTATATTTGGCCAAAGGTTCGCCGTATCCGCAAAAAATAAGCTCGTTATGAACGGCAATTTTATCTTTATTTTTGTTAATTTGTTCTATAACATTTGCTGCAGAAACATTTTTATTGCTAAGCCAAAGTCCAGCGCCCACAACATCGTCTTTAATGTCTCTAACGCAGAACTTGCAAGCGTTTGTGCAAGCGTTTGTTATATTTACATAAGCTTTTTCGTATAAAAAATAAATAAGATTTTGCAACTATTTTGCCTTTAATATTAACTTATAGGCAAAATTTTAATTCAAAAAGGGTTTAGTTTCAACAAGAATTTTATGCAGGTAAGCTTTCTTCTTCTAAGCCCGAATAAAGCGCTTCTACAAAATCAACGGTTTTGTTTTGTGCTTCTTCGTCAGATAATCCTGCTTCTTTAAAAGATTGATATGTATCTTTTGCAGTTTGCGCTAAAAGCATATATTCTTGAACATCATCTTCAACTTTTTTGGGGTCAAATTTATATTCACCCGTTTTATCTGCTTTTTTAACCAAGGCTCTGCCCGAAACAGCCGCAGGCTGCTTATCAAGGTCTACCTGTGTTTTGTTTTCACAAGCTTTGTCTTGGCTGCAACATTCACCGGCACATTCTTTTTTGGGTTGAATTTCATTATTTTCATAGTGGTGGTTTATGCTAAAGTTTCCTGATATATCCGTCATTAGTACCGGTTCTCCTAAAAAATCTGTGTTTATTAATAATAGCTTTTAAATGGTTAAAAAAAATTACCGACTTAGATTTATTCCAAGTTTTATTCCTATTGTATAAAACATGAAATAAAATTATTTTGCTAGTTTATGTATAAAATATATACTATTTTTTTAATAAAAATGCCAATAAAATTAAAAAAGCTTATTATATCTGAATTTGAGCCGAAAAATTTAACTTTACAAAACTTAATAAAATAGGGGTTTTTTAGAAAAAAGTATATATCAATCTAAATTTTATCTTTAAAAATTTTTCCAAGCATATAAATTGAACCTGCCAAAATGCAAAGTTCATAATCGTTTTGCTCAATTTCAAACATAGGGTTTTTAATTTCTCTTATTTTATTTTTATATTTTTCATCTAAAT
>DVKW01000245.1 GCA_018715855.1 Candidatus Galligastranaerophilus intestinigallinarum | reverse complement strand
TTGCATTGAAATAAGAAACCATGACAGCCAAAACTTAGATGTTGCAGTTGGAATAGGGGCAATTTATAAAGGGCTTTTATATAACGATGATACAATTGATAAAATTTTAGATTATTTTGCGCCTCTAACTTCTTCAGACCTTGAAGACTATGGCTTTTTGGCGGCAAAATTCGGCGTTAATTTTAATGTTGAAAAATTAAACGCAAAGGCATTTGAAATTGTAAAAAAACTTTTATATTTAGCACAATTTAATTTAGAAGCCGATGAACAGAAATATTTAGATTGGCTGATTGACCTTGTTAATTCTAAAAGGTGCATTGCAGATATTATTTTAGACGGGGTTAAAAACAATTTATAAAAAAGGAATTAAAAGTTGGAAGAAAAAACAAACGTCATAAGGGTTTTAGACAAATTAAAAGTTGATTATAAATTTCATTCTTACATTAATTCAGGGGCAATTTCAGGTGTTGAAGTTGCAAAATTTTTAGGTGAAGATGAAAACAGAGTTTTTAAAACGCTTGTATGTATTGCAAAATCAAAGAAAAATTATGTTTTTATGATTCCCGTTAATAAGGAATTAGATTTAAAAAAAGCGGCAAAAGCGGTTAGTGAAAAAGCGGTTGAAATGATAAAACAAAAAGATTTATTGCCATTAACGGGCTACATCCATGGGGGGTGCTCACCAATTGGAATGAAAAAACATTTTTTAACAGTTATAGATGAAACAGCCAAAAATTTTGAAACAATAATTTTTAGCGCAGGAAAAATTGGTTATCAGGTGGAATTAAACCCAATTAAACTTCAAGAAATTATAAAAGGTGAATTTTTCGATATTGCAAAATAAAAGCCGCCTAAAATAAGCGGCTTTTATTTATGAATTTATTTTGTGGAATTTTCATCCACTAACCCCTCTTTTATGGCTTTAACAGCCGCTTGAACCCTGTCATCCACACAGAGTTTTTGCAAAATTGAACAAACATGGGCTTTTGCAGTGTGAACGGAAACAATAAGTTCAGATGCAATTTCAGTGTTTGATTTTCCCTTAACAAGCAGCCTTAAAACTTCTTGTTCTCTTTCTGTTAAATGCCCCTTATCATCTTTTGTTTCTTGTTTATAAATTAATTGGGTGTTTTCAGGTCTTGGGAAAATTTTAAGTGCGGTTTTACAAACATTTGGGTCTAACCAGCAAGCGCCTTGGTTTACTTGTTTAATAACATCTGCTAAAGTATCAGGGTCAATATCTTTCATGCAATATCCTGTTGCCCCTGCCCCCAATGATGCTATTACTTCTTCTTCTCTGTCATGAGATGTTAAAATGATTACTTTTATATCTTTTTTGTTAGTATTATTTTCCATAATTTTCATGGTTGCTTCTAAACCGTTCATATCGGGAAGCCCCAAATCCATAATGACAACATCGGGCGCTTTTTGTTCAATCATTTTAAGGGCATCTTCTGCATTTTCCGCTTCGTTTATAACTTCAATATCTTCATGTTGGTTTAGTGCACACCTAAGACCAACTCTTGTTAATTTATAATCTTCAACAATCATTACTTTAACAGGCGCCATGCTCAATGTCGTCATTTTATTCTCCTTTTCGTTTTTAAAAAGTATAATATCCTTTTTACCTTGTTATTACTACCTTTTTGGTTATTTGAACTAATTTTATAATTCATTTTTGAATTTTAATATTGCCCAATTGGGCAGTTTAATTTAAAAAAAAGGATAGAAAAACAGGCAAAAAAAATGCCCCATAATGTTCATTATGTTGCATTCAAGTTCTATAACCTTATATTATCATTATTTTCAATACTGTTCAATACTTCAATTTTTTATATTTTTATAATTTTTCATTTCCTTTCATCCAATAATATCAACATTTTCTACCCCAACGCAACAAATTGAACATTATGGGGCATTTTTTTTGGGTAAAATTAGAATAAAAAAAGCCTGCAAAAATTGCAGGCGATAAATTAATGAAAAGATAGCAAAAATTCCGTAGCATGGAGCAAACGTCTGTTTGCGAAATGTGCCAATGTAAAAGCCGAACGAAATGAAAAAAGTGCACAAGCACTTTTGAATTTTTGTTTTTATATAACTTAATAATTTTGGCAATTATTTTTTCTTTTCTTTTTGTTGTTGATATGGAAAAATTGCAGCTTAATTTAATTTCAAATTATCAAAATTTTGACAAAAAGACATTTGCGCCAAAATATAACTTTGCAACAAAAAAAGATGTTTTTGAAAAATCAAACCCCGTTAATTTTACATCTCGCCATATTATGGATGTAAACTTAAAAAGAAGAACAACAAAAAGGCCGCTTGGTGCACAAGTTGCACAATTAAATTTTACCCCTGAAGATGACAAATTAATTTTTAATTTGGGCTGTTTTTGGGCAAAAACGGAATTTATTCACCCAATCACAGATTTTTACCATAAAAAGGGCAAAAAACAATTTTATGTAATTGCAATGGGAAATAATTCCGAAATAAAAGCAAAAGATGTTAAGAGCATTTTGCAAATTGAAGATACCACAATAAAAAACAAAAAAGTTTGCAAAGTAGATTTTGTTCAGGCAGCGCCTGAAATTGCCGACAATGAAAAAAGTTCCGTAAGGGGCGCAGGCGAAGTTGCGCTTTATGTTGCGGTGCGCCATGCAAAAGAAGAAGGCTGTAAACAGGTTGTATTAACAAGCACAAACAACGATTTTTACGAAAAAATCGGCTTTGAGATGGGTGCTAAAAAAGACCCTTTTTCTTCCATTTGCCCATATTATTTAGATGAAAAAGATTTTGATTGGTTTTTAGAAAAAACAGAAAAGAAATATGGTTTTAAAAATGTTTAAGGCAGCAAAAAGCCGCCTTAAGTTTTAAAATTAATCGCACCACCACCAGAAACATTTATTATGGTTATGGTGTTTTGGCGGTTTTTTATGATGTTTGTGTTTTTTTGGTTTTGGTTTTTTGTGTCCGCAATCATGGGGGCCGCACATTGGGCCATGGTGTGGGGTTCCTGAATTTATCATAACTTCTGCGTTATCGTTTTTAAAGCCAAACCAAGTAAATGTTCCATGGGCATAAGCTGCTGAAAAATACGATGTTACGCAAAGGCATATAATTATTCCGAGAGCTTTTTTCATTATGCAACCTCCAACAAAATCTAAGCTTTCATTATCCAATCTATTATTTTATGTGTCAAGTAAAGTTAGTTTTCTTTAATTGTTTCTTTTAGTTCATCTAAACTATCAACAATTTTATATAATTCATCCGTTGATTTAACTTTGCTCAAATAGCCGTTTTCCAACATATTTTGATATTGAGAATCTATTCCTTCAAAGAATTTTTTGCCAACCAATATAACGGGTTTTTTTGTTTTTGAATAATAATTTTCAGATATTAAGGTTGTTAATTCTTGCATTGTGCCGCAAGAACCGGGGAAAATTACCATAGCATCCGAATTTTCTTTAAATTTTTGAATTCTTTCGGCTTCGCTTGTTGTATAGCCTAAAATTTTACAGTGTTCTTTGTCTTCATCGCCCCATTCGGGCTGCATTATGAATACTTTGTTTTGTTCTTTTGAACCGTTATTATATGCGCTGTAATATGCAGCACCCATAATGCCTTTATCGCCACAACCTGTTATAATGCTGTTTCCGCCTTGAACCAAAGTTTTTGTGAAATCTGATGCCATTTGCATGTAGTTTAAAAGTTCATTTTTTCCGTCTTCATTTTTAGGCACGCTTGAAGCACCTAAGATTGAATAAGTTTTATTTGAAGTAAAATTTGGCTTATTAAAGGCGTAATTTTGAATATTTTGTATTTTCATATAAAACTCTCTTCTTCTATAAATATAATAACGAAAAAGAATAATTTTTGTTCATTTTTAAGTTTTTTGTAAATTTTGAAATTTTTGCATTAAAAAAGAGCCTTTTATTTAGGCTCTTTTGTTTATAAATTTGGGCCCGGAGACTCTGCCGACGAAAAAGTGACTAAATGTCACTTTTGAGGAGAGGGCAAAAGCGAAGCGATTGCATCCCGAACGGGCACTAAAAAAAGAGGCTTTAAATTACCTCTTTTTGTTTAAAATTTGGGCCCGGAGGGATTCGAACCCACGACCAAGGGATTATGAGTCCCCTGC
>DVKW01000244.1 GCA_018715855.1 Candidatus Galligastranaerophilus intestinigallinarum | reverse complement strand
TCATTTTCATTATTAATATATTCAATGTTTTCAACTCTTGCTAAACGTTTTAGATAGCTTTCAACCGTTTTATACAAAGCTTCTTCGCCTTGAATTTTAACATTAACTTTAACTGAAGGTGAAATATTAAATTTAGACCTTATATTTCTAATGCTTCTAATTGCATCATAAACGGTTTCCATTGCTTTTGCTTCATTGTTGAAAACCAAATCTTCTCTATAATTTGGGTAATCAGAAAGCATAATTGCTTTTTTATCTTTTTTAATCGGCATTAATTGCCAAATTTTTTCCGTTAAATGCGGCATAATTGGGTGTAAAAGCCTTAAAAATTCATCTAAAACATAAGTTAAAACAGCTTCATTTTTTTCAATTTTAGATAATTCAACATACCAGTCGCAATAGCAATTCCAGAAGAAATCATATAAAACTGTTGTAACTTCACCAATTCTAAAGTTTTCAAGGTCATCTTTCACTTCTTTTATGGTTTCGTTTAATTTGGTTAAAATCCATTTATCTGCAATTGTGAATTTAGAACTATCCAAAACAGGTTCTTTTTCTTCCAAATTCATTAAAACAAACCTTGAAGCGTTCCAAACTTTGTTTGCAAAGTTTCTGCCGAATTCAAATTTTTCATCGGATAATTTAATATCTTGGCCGCCATAAGTGCAAAGGTTTGCTAATGTAAACCTTACAGCGTCACAACCGTATTTTTCAATTGATAAAACAGGGTCTATTGTGTTGCCTTTTGATTTTGACATTTTTTGCCCAAATTCATCTCTGATAAGGCCATGGATATAAACTGTTTTAAACGGGGGAACTTTTGTAAATTCAAGCCCCATGGTAATCATTCTTGCAACCCAGAAGAAAATAATATCAAACCCTGTAACTAAAGTTGATGTAGGGTAGAATTTTTTAAAGTCATCTGAATCAGTATCGGGCCAGCCCATTGTTTCAAAAGGCCATAAGCCGCTTGAAAACCAAGTATCAAGAACATCTGTTTCTTGAGTATAGTTAGCAGGGTCGGGGTTTTCAAGAGCAACCACTATTTCGCCTGTTTTATTGTTGTGATATGCAGGAATTTGATGCCCCCACCAAAGCTGCCTTGAAATGCACCAATCACGAATGTTTTCCATCCACATTAAATAGTTCTTTTCCCAGCGTTTTGGAATAAATTGAATTGAACCGTCTTTAACTTTTTCAATTGCAGCTTTTGCCAATGGTTCCATTTTTACAAACCATTGTTCGGATAATAAAGGTTCAATTGTTGTGTTGCACCTTTGGCATTTGCCCACATTATGTTCGTGGTCATCAATTTTAACAAGAACCTCATGCGCTTTTAGCATTCTTATGGTTCTTTCTCTTGCTTCATATCTGTCAAGGCCATGGAGTTCAGGGTGAACTTCGCTTCTTGCAATCATTTTGCCTTGTTCATCAATAACTTTTATGAAAGGCAAATTGTGGCGTTTGCCAACTTCAAAGTCATTAGGGTCATGGGCAGGTGTAATTTTTAGAGCACCTGTTCCAAAAGATTTATCAACGTATTCATCTGCAATAATTGGAATTTCACGCCCTGTTAGGGGAATTACACAAGTTTTTCCGATTAAATCTTTATATTTATAATCATTAGGGTTAACTGCAACGGCAACATCGCCAAACATTGTTTCAGGCCTTGTTGTTGCAATAACAATAGCGCCCATTTCATCTTTTATGGGGTATGAAATTTCCCACAAGTGCCCTTGTTCTGTTTCATATTCCGTTTCAATATCAGATATTGCAGATTGGCACCTTGGGCACCAGTTTACAATGTAGGAGCCTTTATAAATTAAGCCTTTATTATAAAGGTCTACAAAAACTTTTTTAACCGCCTTAGAGCAGCCTTCATCCAAAGTAAACCTTGCACGGGAAAGGTCAAATGAAGCGCCTAATGTTTTAAATTGGCCTAAAATTCTTGATTTATGTTTATTTGCCCAATCCCAAGTAATTTTAAGAAATTCTTCTCTTCCAATGTCATGGCGGGTTTTTCCTTCTTTTGCAAGTTCTTTTTCAACAACATTTTGAGTTGCAATACCTGCATGGTCGCAGCCTGGCAGCCAAAGGGCTTCAAAGCCGTTCATTCTTTTATATCTTGTTAAAATATCTTGCAAAGTGCCATCTAAGGCATGGCCCATATGCAAAATACCTGTTACGTTTGGCGGCGGGATAACTATTGAATAAGGGGGTTTTTTGCTTTTATTGTCAGCTTTAAAAAATTCATTGTCTTCCCAAAATTTATAAATTTCATTTTCAACTTCTCTTGCATTATAGGTGGTTGAAAGGTTTTCAATAGTTTCTGTCATTTTCCTTTTTCTTTCTTAATTTAATATTTTGAAATTCAAAAAAATAATAACATAAAAGCATTAGCCCATAAAGTGTATTATTTTTTCTTTAAAATTTGAGTATTTTTTATAAGCTATGAAAAATAGGATAATTATAACCTTATTTTTAATATTTTGTTTTATTTCCCCTTCAAATGCCGGTATTTATGATTTCACAGACACCGAATTTGAA
>DVKW01000243.1 GCA_018715855.1 Candidatus Galligastranaerophilus intestinigallinarum | reverse complement strand
TGCGACACCATAAGGAATTGCTTGTTTGTCTGTAATCATAATGGTAAACATATCGGTTAATCTTAAACCCAATGGGTCAGAATATTTATAAGGTTTTGCACAAGAATTTTGCTTACAGTTAACGTTATCAGGGTTTGGCTTCCTATCCCCGTTCACATCTACCGTAACAAGGCAGGGCGGTTTGGTTGTTTTATCTGTATTGTTGTTTAAACCGTATGAACCGCAGCCATTGCAAGATTTCCAAATATCACTTTCATAATTTTCATTGCTTATAACATTTCCCATGCACACATGTATGCTTGGATTTTCATATAATTTTAAGTGGTCAAAATCTGTTCCGCCGCTTCTAAATTCAAATCGCATGCCATCATTAGTGTAAAAAGCTGCATTGCCATAACTATAGCCAACACTATTTGATGCAATGTGAAATTTCCCTGCGAGATTATTTGTGGTTTCAATGATTGACATATGTTTCATCAAATAACCCATTAAATTGGAATTATCATATGGCGTTTCCCCATCTATTGCCATATTCATTGTGATGGCACTATTTAAAACAGAAACTGCTTTTCTTAATCCTGTTTTAAATTCTTGTTGTTGAGAGTTACTGATTACAGATGGAATTGTTAACGCTGCAACAACGCCAATAATAGCTAAAGTTATTAAAACTTCCGCTAATGTAAAACCTTTCTTAAATCTTTTCATAATTTATCCTTTCATTATTTTGTTTTGCCTTGTCTTGAAATTCCTAGCGGCTCACTAATTTTGAACTTCGCTTTTGAAACCTTAAAAAGGTTTCAGTCGCTCCGTCAATCGTTCGCCTTGGCGCACTTCGTTCGGTTTCACCTCACATCCGTGCTACGGAATTTTCGCTATCTTTTCATTTTCGCCTTTCTTTTTTTAAGAAAGGCTTTTTTTAATTTTAAACTTACAGGTTGGGGTTTTTGCCCCAACACAATTATTTATTATACAAACTTAACGCATATTCTTTGCGCCGCATTTCAATATTACTTTGCAAGCATCTATTTCTTGGGGAGAAACACTCTGTATTTTAAGGCTTCTTGATATTTTACAGGCAAGTGTGCCCAATCAAAAAGAATAATTCCTTCTGATTTCAAGCCCCTTGCAACGCTTATTTGTTTTAAAAGTTCTTCGGGTTCTGCATCCATAAACCCTACAAAAAGCCCTGTTAAAATTTGCGTTTTATTAGATGCTCTTGTTTTAACTTCCTTTAAAATTTTAGAAAAAAGTTCATTATCCGACGTTAAAATTAAAGGCGTCATTGCATCAACTAAATTTTCTCTTGACCATTTTGCCCAATCTTGCTGTTTTGTTTCCAAACAAACATTATAATCGGGGAAAATTACCGCCGAAAATAAAAACTTTCTGCCGTATGTTGTAGCTAAAAGCGTTTCTCTTGCTTGTTTTACATAGTTGTAAATTTTATCTCGCCTGTATTCGCTCCATTTCTTCCACAAAACACTGTCTGCTTCAATTTCAACAGGGTCAACTTCATATAATTCCATAAATTCTTTTCTTGCAGCATCGGTATAGCCCCAATGCGACTGCTGATAATTTTTAACATCAGACCTTTGGCTTGTTGGGTATCTTGTATAATCAAGGTTTATTCCATCAACTTTATAGAGCCTTGGAATTTCATTTAATAATTCCACTAAAAATGCAGTAACTTCGGGGTTTGCAGGGTCTAAGAAAAAGCCGTTATGTTCCGCTTTGTGTTTTACATAACCCGTCGCATCATAATTTGCAAGGTTTTTATTCCCCCAAGAAGGATATTTTGAAAGAATACTTTTATCATCATAACTCGGGTTAACGTTTCCTATATAAAAAGATTCAAACCAGCAGTGAATTTTAAGCCCTCTTTTGTGTGCTTCTTCAACATAAACTGCCAAAGGGTCATACATTAAAAATTTTGGGTTTTGAATTGTAAGCCCATATTTTTTCATAACCTTTGAGGGGTAAATTGTATAACCGTGGAAATAAGTTTCCAAAAAAACTTCTTTTATGCCTGTTTCTTGAATTTTATCCAAAGTTCTTTGAATTTCATATCTGTTTCTTTCTGTCGGCCTTAACCAAACACCCTTAAATTCGCTTTCAATGTATGGAAGAGCATATTTAATTGCCAAATTTGAAAATCTTATGGAAGATTCCGCATATGGTTTTTTAAGCCTTTCTCTTGAACGTTCGGCCTTTTTATATTCGCTTTTTGCTTTTTTAAGGTAATATGCCGCCTTTTTATCTTCGCTTGTTTTGGCATCGGATTTTTTTGCATTTGATAAAAATTGTTCAGCTTCTTCTATTTTTGATTTTGCCTGATAAACAAAGCTATCAGGGGTAATATAGGCTATAATTGTGTTGCCGTCTATTAAAACTTTTGTGCCTATTTTAAGGTTCTGTTTAATCCAAGTTTTGCTTGAGCCGTGGCCTGAAACAACAAAGCCGTTTTTTGGAATAATTGAATCGGCACCCGTTAATTTAACAACAACATTATCTTGAATAACGGCTTCTGTACCGTATTCGTTTGTTCCCGTTGTTTCCCCGAAGCCTGAAAAATAAACAACTAATTGCCCCGGGCCTCTGTGGCCTGGGAAGTTTTCACCTGCTTTGTTTACAACTTCGGATGGATATTTGGCGCTTATTCTTCTTGTTGTAAAAGATAAAAGCTGGTGTTTGGATGAAATTTCTTCTTTTAGGGCGGCGTATGGAACATTTGGCGCTTGCGCATTTGCTGCCATTGAAAAACCAAATAAAAACAAACCAAGTAAAATTAAACTTTTTTTAAAAATACCCTTCATAATTCCGCTTTTATTGCCCCTTTATAAAACCGCCAAAAATAAGCTGCTTTCAGATAAGCTTTTTTAAATCATCATCCTTTATAAAAATTTTATTTTATAAGCCCCAAGCCCAAAACAATGGTTGTTATAATAAAAACAGCGCCTGTAATATATGTAACTTTGTTTAAGCCCTTCTCTGCCGTTTTTTGAGAAGCAAACAATTGGCTTGCAGAACCCATCATGCCGCCCATTCCATCGCCCTTTGGAGAATGCAAAAGAACAAGCAAAATTAAAAATAAGGCTGATAAAATTTGAATTACATATATAAACTGAACCATAAATTTTTCCTTTTTTTTAAAACTAATAACATAAAAACGGGGCAAAATCAATTAACAAGATTTTATTGATGAAAGCCTTTTATTGTAGTAAAATTTGAATAAGGAAGTTAAAAAAGAGAGATTTATATGGAAACAACCCTTAAAGAAACAAAAAATGCCAACTTAACAATTCTCAGCCACCCTTTAATTAAGCACAATTTAACCGTTATGAGAGATAAGACAACCACAACGGAAGTTTTTAATTTGGCCTTAAAAAGAATAACTTACGCTCTTTTTTATGAATCCACAAAATTTCTTCCCACAGAAGATATTAAGGTTGAAACCCCGATTAAAAAAACAACAAGTAAAATAATTTCAAAAAATATAGATATCATTGTTGCCCCAATTTTAAGAGCGGGCTTGGTTTTTTCGGATATTGCGCAAGAATTGCTGCCATTTGCTCATATTCACCATTTGGGAATGTATAGAAACGAAAAAACTTTAGAACCTATTTGGTATTACAACAAAATGAAGGGCAAATTTAAAAACCCCGAAAACACATACGTTTTCATATTAGACCCGATGCTTGCAACGGGAAATTCAGGCTATGATGCGGTTCATAACTTTGTAAAACAAGGAATTAAAGAAGAAAACATTGTTTTTATGAGTTTAATTTCAGCACCCGAAGGAGTTGAAAGGCTTTCAAAAGCTTATGGTAAAATAAGAATTGTAACAGCACAATTAGATGAAACCTTAAATGAAAAAGGCTATATTGTCCCCGGTTTGGGCGATGCAGGAGATAGAATTTTTAACACTTTATAAACTATGGCAAAAGAAGAATTAAACGCAGAAAATACGGAAATAAACATTTGGCTTGAAGAATATAAAAAAGCAGATGATGAAAAAATAAAAAAGAAAATAAGGGGGCTTATTACAATGGCCTATATGCCCCTTGTTTCAAAGGTTGCAAGGTCTTTTGCAAGAAGGTCGAATGACCCCGTGGAAGATATAATCCAAGTTGGCGCAATCGGGCTTTTAAAGGCTGTCGATTTTTATTTAACAGGCAAAAGCACAAGCTTTAAAACTTATGCAACCTATTTAATAACAGGCGAAATCAGGCATTATTTAAGAGATAAAACATCAATGATAAGAGCACCCAGAGAAATTAAAGAATTATCATACAGGGTGCATAAAATTACAATGGAATTAACTCAAAAATTAGGCTCAACCCCAACTGATGAACAATTGGCAAAAGCGCTTCAAATGCCGCAGAAAAAAATTGAAGAAGTTAATGACTTAGACAGAAGAACATCCACAATTTCAATAGACCAATTAACATTTGAGCAAGACGGAAGCCAAACAGGCACAATTGTTGATAAAATTGCAGATGAAAGCCAAAATGTAGGGCAAGAAATTTTTGAAAATAAGCTTATTTTGGAAGAAGCGGTCAATTCTCTTGCGCCTGATGATAAAAACATTGTAACTTTATGTTTTTATGACGGCTTAAACCAAAGGGAAATCGCAGATAAGCTTAATATGAGCCGCATGCAGGTTTCAAGAAAAATGAAAAAAGCCTTATCGCACCTTTTAGAATATATTACAAAAAGGGGCATAAATTCTTATGAATGATTTTTCAATTCTTTTGCCTTTTTTAATTTGGATATTTTTGGTTGGGCTTTGCATAGGAAGCTTTTTAAATGTCGTTGCCCTAAGGGGTTTATCGGGCGAGAGCATTGTTTTCCCGTCTTCTAAATGCCCGAAATGCAATAATAAATTAAAATGGTGGATGAATATTCCCCTTCTTTCATATTTAATTTTAAGGGGCAAATGCCACTATTGTAAAACCTCCATTTCGCCGCAATATCCTATTGTAGAATTTATAACGGGCGTTTTTTTTCTTTTAATTTTTATAAAATTCGGGTTTGAAATAAGTACCTTATTTTATTTAACAGCCTTTTCAATTCTTATGGTAATGAGCATTTGCGACATTAAAGAAAGCGTTATTCTTGATTTTCACGCTTATATTTTAATAATCTTGGGAATTATTCTTAATTCTGTTTTATTCGGGCTTAATGGCTTTTTGTTTTCAATTATAGGCGGCGTTTCAGGTTTCATTTTATATGAATTAATAGCAAGAAGCGGGTATCTTTTGGCAAATCAAAGAGCATTCGGCGAAGGCGACAGCTTAATTGCAGCGGGTATAGGCACATTTTTTGGCTGGCAATTAATGCTTATATCAACCATTTTAAGCGTTTTTGTTATGGCAATTTTTACATATCCTTATCTTCTTTATAAATCTTACAAAGAAGGAAAGAAAAAAACCGTTTTTGCCCTTGTTTCGGCGGTTTTGCTCATAGCGTTTGCAGCCATAGTGTCTAAAACCGAATTTATAAAAACTTTTGAAATTTCGGTTGCATTCCTTTTTATAATGGTTATTTTAACTTTTTTATGCGCAAAATTTATTTTAGACGATATGAAAAAACCTGCCCCAAATGGCGAAGTTTCCCTTTGCATGCTGCCTTTTGGCCCTGCTATGGCAATTTCATTTGTAATTATTATGTTTTTTCAAAATGAACTTCAAACCCTTATAAAATCATACTTTTTAGGGTAATGTTAAAGTTTGTTAACAAAAACAAAAACAAAATGTCAATTTTTTCATTCGTATATTGTTTATATATATGTAAGATATATAAAGCACACGAGGAGAAAAGATGTCAACTGAGATTGTAGGCGGTTCAAACCCATTTCAAAACGCAACCGATTCAATTCATTTTACAAATATCGAAGGCTTAAAAGCTACATTAGATGATATTGACGTTTTAAACATCAGAACCTCGTTCAAAACTGCTAAAGACCCTATTTATTTAGCATTTGACCACATTGATAAGCAACCTTTGAAAAAAGTTGCAAAAGATTTTGTAAGAGATTTATCAGATGGTTTTGTAGAATTTGTTACAATGCTTCCTTCATTTTTCACAAAAAACGAAGAAGAAGCTGAAGCATAATCAAAATTAAATTAGAGAGAAATTATTTTCACTACGGAGAGGGCATAAGGTTACATTTTATAAGCGGGGGAATTCCCCCGCTTTTTAGCGTTTGAAATTTCATCTTTCTTTATTAAAAATCAAAATTTTAATCTCAAATAGGCAAAAAGATGTTAAAATGTAATAAAAAATTGCCTAATTAGTTTAAAAAAGGAGATTTATTATGTGGGAAAAAGACATTAACATTAATGAAACAAATGTTATTTTGTGCAAATCGAATGTTTATTTCGGTGTTGGCGCAATTAAAAAAATTGATGAAATTGTTCAAAAATTAACGGAAAAAGGAATTAAAAAAGTTATTGTTGTTTCAGGTAAAGGCGCTTATAAAATTACAGGCGCTTGGGATTACGTTGAAGCAGCCCTTAAAAAATATAATGTAGGCTATGTAAATTTTGCAAAATGCACCCCAAACCCAACAACAGACGGTATTGATGAAGCAACAAAACTTGCTCTTGAATTTGGCGCAGATGCAGTTATCGGCATTGGCGGCGGCTCTGCTATTGATACTTGTAAATCTGTTGCAATTTTAATGAAATACCCCGATAAAACTGCAGCAGACCTTTATGAATATAAATTTACACCAACTGAAGCTGCCCCCATTGTTGCAATTAATTTAACCCACGGAACAGGAACGGAAGCAAACAGGTTTGCCGTTGCGACATTAATTGAAAAAGATTATAAACCTGCAATTGCATACGATTGCATCTACCCCACATTTTCAATTGATGACCCTCAAATGTGCACAAAATTATCACTTAACCAAACAAAATACGTTTCAATTGATGCAGTGAACCACGTTATTGAAGCTGCAACATCAAAAGTTGCAACACCATATACGGTAACATTAGCAAGAGAAACAATTAAACTTGTTGCAAAATATTTGCCTGTTGCTCTAAATAACCCTGAAGATGTTGAAGCAAGATATTATCTTCTCTATGCTTCGCTTTTAGGCGGCATTTGCTTTGATAACGGGCTTTTGCACTACACCCACGCTCTTGAACACCCATTGAGCGCAGTTAAACACGACCTATCCCATGGCCTTGGGCTTTCAATGCTTTTGCCATCCGTTGTTAAAAACATCTACCCTGCAAAATCTCACATTTTAGCAGACATTTTAGCTCCTATAGTTGATGGTTTGGAAGGAAAACCATTAGAAGCAAAAGAAGCAGCATTGGGTGTACAAAAATGGTTGAAATCGGTTGGCGTGCCTGAAAAATTGGCTGATATGGGCTTTAAAAATGAAGACCTTGATAAATTAACAGACCTTGCATTTACAACACCGTCATTGGGCGGCCTTCTTGCAATTGCGCCAACAGAAGCCACAAAAGAAGCCGTTAGAGAAATTTACGAAACTTCAATGACAGAGCTTCAATAATAAAATAAAAAATAAAAACACTCGAAGAAAATTCTTCGGGTGTTTTTTCATATTAATAATTTTTTAATAAATTAAATTAAGATTAACTTTCAAGGGGAATATGAAAAAAGGGTAGATAATGTATCTTGTAAGAAGGAAATGTATTTAAAAAGGAGGTACATTATGAAATTCTTAGTTAAAAAATCACCTGATAATTTTATTAAATCTGTCAACGATGAAATCAGCTCAATTTTAAACAGAAACTTTGACAGCTTTTTCCCCGAATATATTCTAAATGAAAATTTGGATGAAAAATATGCCATGCCTGTAGAAATTATGGAAAAAGACAATGAATATTCAATAAAAGCAGAACTCCCTGGAGTTAAAAAAGAAGATTTGGATATCGACATTGATAAAAACTATTTAACAATTAACGCTAAAAAAGAAGAATCTAAAAAAGAAGATACAAAAGGTTTCAGAAAATCTGAATTCAAATATGGCGAATTTACAAGAACTGTTTATTTCCCTCAAGAAATTAACGTTGATAAAACAACAGCCAAACTTGAAAACGGCATTTTGCATATAGATGCTCCAAAATTAGTTATTGAAAAACAAGATAAGAAAAAACTCCAAATTCAATAATATCCTACAAAAAAGGCGGTTTAATTACCGCCTTTTTTATTTTATAAAATCGCACAAAATATAATTTGAAATTAAAATGCCGGATTTTGTTAATCTGAAACCTTCTATTGTTTTTTCAATATGCCCTGTTTTTTCATATTTTTCTAAAATATTTTTATATTCAACCTCAAAATCAACCCCAAATTTTTCTTTAATATCAAGGGTTTTAACCCCTTCAAATTTTCTGAACCCTAAAAAAATAAATTCTTCTAAAATATCATTTTTATTTAATTCAATCTCATCTTCTTTTAAAATCGGGTTTAAAATATATTTTTTTAAATTGTCTTGATTTTTATATCTTTTATTATTAACAAACCCTGAAGCAGAAGCGCCAAAACCATAATAAGGGTTTAGATTCCAATAATTTATATTGTGTTTTGATATAAAATCTTCATTTTTTGCAAAGTTTGAAATTTCATAGTGGTAAAAAT
>DVKW01000242.1 GCA_018715855.1 Candidatus Galligastranaerophilus intestinigallinarum | reverse complement strand
AGGAACATCTTTTTGAATATCTTTTAATGTTGTCAAAGGTTCTCTTGTAATTTCAACCATTTTTTCAAGCTTTTCTCTGGATAATTCGGATAAGTCATAATCTGATAGAAATGGAATAATCATATCTGTTAATTTTGAAATATCCATTTTTTTAATGTATTGGCCATTCATCCAGTTTAATTTGTCATATTCAAAAATTGAATTAGAACTTGAAATTTCATTAATTCTGAAATCTTTTGCAATTTCATCAACAGTTTTAATTTCAACCGAATCGCTTGGTGCCCAGCCTAAAAGCGCAACAAAGTTTATAAGGGCATCTGTTAAATAGCCTTCTTTAACAAAGTCTGAAACGGCGGTTGCACCGTGCCTTTTAGATAATTTGCTTCTATCGGGTGCTAAAATCATTCCCAAATGGCCAAATTCGGGAACTTTTGCACCTAAAGCTTCATAAATTAAAATTTGTTTGGGTGTGTTTGAAATGTGGTCTTCGCCTCTTATAATGTGGCTTATTTTCATTAACATATCATCAATTACAACGGCAAAGTTATAAGTTGGTGTGCCGTTTGATTTCATAATTACAAAATCGCCAATTAAGCTTGTATCAAATTTTAATTCACCCTTAACCATATCGTTAAAAATTAATTCTTTATGTTCAACTTTGAACCTGATTGATGGTTTTCTGCCTTCTTTTATGTATTGTTCTTTTTGTTCAGGTGTAATATTAAGGCATTTTCTTGAATAAACATATGGCTTATGGTTTTTAACGGCTTCTTCTTTTTCTTGTTCAAGTTCTTCGTTTGTGCACCAGCATTCATAAGCATAGCCTTTATCTAAAAGAATTTGAGCGTATTTCGGGTAAATATCAAACCTTTCGGATTGCGTGTATGGGCCGTAAGGGCCGCCAACATCCGGGCCTTCATCCCAATTTAAGCCTAATGCTTTAAGTGAATCAAAAATATTATCAATATATTCTTGTTTTGTTCTTTCAGCGTCTGTGTCTTCAATTCTTAAAACAAACTTGCCGCCTTCTTTTTTTGCAAACAAATAATTAAATAAAGCTGTTCTTGCAGTTCCTATGTGTAAATTGCCGCTTGGAGAAGGTGCAATTCTAACTCTTATTTCATCTGTCATTTTTTTAATTCCTCTAATTAAAATATTTATAAGAAAATAATACATCAAAATTATTATTTTGCATTTTTTTATTGTATAATTCGATTTATGGAAAAGAATGTTTTAAAAATCGGAATAATCGGGCTCGGTGTGGTCGGTACGGGTGTTGTTAAGGCTTTATCCAAGTTTGAAAATATAAAAATTTTAAAAGCCGCTGTTAAAAACAAAAATAAAAAAAGGGAAGTTAACGTTCAATATATAACAGATGACCCCTTTGAAATTGCAAATGACCCTGAAATTGACGTTGTGGTTGAAGTGGCAGGCGGCGTTGACCCTTGTTTGGAAGTTTTAAAAACCGCAATTAAAAATAAAAAACACATTGTAACAGCTAATAAAGAATTATTGGCAAAATTCGGAGATGAAATTTTTTCTCTTGCAAATGAAAACAATGTTACTGTTTTATATGAAGCGGCAGTTGCAGGCGGCATTCCAATTATAGGGCCAATTAAAACAACTTTAAGAGGCAATGAATTTAACAAAGTAATGGGCATTTTAAACGGCACCACAAACTACATTTTAACTAAAATGGAAGAAGATGGTGTTAGCTATCTTGAATGCCTTAAAGATGCTCAAAAATTGGGTTACGCAGAAGCTGACCCCACAAATGACGTTGAAGGTTTTGACACAATGTTTAAAATCGCAATTTTATCAAACATTGTGTTCCACAAAAAAATAGATTACAAAAAAATCTACAGAGAAGGCATTACCCACATTTCTCAAGATGATATTAAATGCGCAAAAGAATTGGGGTATAAAATAAAATTAATAGGCCTTGCTCAAAAACTTGAAAACGATGAACTGGATATAAGGGTTCACCCCGTTTTGGTTGAAGAAAATTCAATGCTTGCAAAAATAAGCAATGCAATTAATACGGTTCAATTGGAAGGAAACCCTGTCGGTTCCGTTATGTTTACAGGCCCCGGAGCAGGCGAAGGCCCTACTGCAAGCTCTGTTGTAGGCGATATTTTAGCAATTGCGGCTGAAATTTCATATACTGATACAATTTTGCCTTCAACAAGAGTGAAAACGGATATTTTGGCAAAACAAGCAGATATTTTGAATACAAAAAATTCATATTTTCTTGCAATTAATGCGCAAAACGCAAGGGGCACAATCGGCGCAATAGGCACTGTTTGTGCAGAAAATAATATAAACTTGCAAAGCATTTTGCAAAAAGGCATTAAAGAAGATAACACCGCTTTAATTGTTGTAATAACGGAAGCTTCATATGAAGCGGATATTCAAAATGCAGTTAAAAAATTAAATGAACAAAATATAAAAGTTACAAATTTAATAAGAGTAATTTAGGAAGTAAAAAGATGAGATACGACGGATTAATTAATAAATACAGGGAATATTTGCCCGTATCGGATAAAACACCTGTTGTTACTTTATCAGAAGGCAACACCCCTTTAATTAAAGCAGATAACTTGGTTAAGTTTTTAGGGCTAGACGGTTGCGAAATTTACCTTAAATATGAAGGTTCAAACCCGACAGGCAGCTTTAAAGACCGTGGCATGACAATGGCTGTTTCAAAAGCAAAAGAAGAAGGTTCAAAGGCAATTATTTGCGCATCCACAGGTAACAC
>DVKW01000241.1 GCA_018715855.1 Candidatus Galligastranaerophilus intestinigallinarum | reverse complement strand
CCATTAGAAACTACAAAAATCTGAATATATTTAAAAAGCTCTTTAAAAGAGTGTTGTCTATATCTGTCTATTTGATTTATAGCTTGGTTAATATCTACACCACGTCTTTTAAGTTCTATTTGAACAAGAGGTAAACCATTTATCAAGATAGTAACATCATATCTATTAACATATTTACCTTGAACGGTTACTTGGTTTGTTACCTGATAAACATTATTTTCGGGGTTTTCATTAAGGAAATTTATATATACTTGCTTGCCATCGTCTCTATCTAAAATGAATTGGTCTCTGAGCTGTTTTGCAGATTGATAAACAGTTTTACCGTTAAGATAAATAAGAATTCTTTCAAACTCTTTATCGGATAAATCAACACCTTCAAGGATGCTTTTATTAATGTAGTTAAGCTGTGCTCTAAAATTATTTTCAAGAGCTTTGTAATCCTCAAGTTTTATATAGTTATATCCTTGAGAAGACAATTTGTTTATTAATTGCTTCTCTAACTCTGCTTCACTTTGATAAGACATTCAAAATACTCCACTATAACCGCTTTATCATAGCATAAACGGAGTATTCTTTCATATTTTAAAGTAAAGTTAAAATTCTACGTAATCTTATACGCTTTTCTGTAGTATAAAATAGCGCCTATGATGCTGATTGAAATTACGGGAAGCCAAGCGGCCAAAAATGGCGTAATTTTGCCTGCTTCGCCTAAATTTATTGAAAAAGCACGAACAAGATAATAAACAAAAATTATCATAACAGAGAATAAAAAGCCCCTGTTATAGCGAACTCTGGGCGGGGTTATAGCCAAAGGAATGCCCACAAGTGCAAGCGCAAAGGTTGTAGCAGGAAGTGCCAATTTATCATAAAGTTGAACTTTATATTGAATTTTTAATTTTTCAATAAAATCGGGGTTTTTAGCGTTATCTTTAATATATTTCATTAATTTAAAGAAATTAAACTGGCTTGCTTCTTCTTTAACAAAATCGCCCATATCATCAAGCCCAAAATTAATAACGGAATTTTCAAATAATGTTGTGTTAAAAATTTTGCCTGTGGTTGATAATGTATAAATAACGCCACCGTCAAAAACCCAGCCTTCATCACTTGTTTTACCGAATTTTGCCTGAATTAATTGAATTGTGTCTTTTTTAGATAAATCTAAAACTGTTATATTGTTTAAAATTTTATCTTCGCAGCTTTGAACGTAAAAAAGCCTTTTTAAGTCGCCATCAGAATTTGTTTCATTTAAGGTGAAATTTTTTCTTCCTTCAGGAACGTGCTTTTGTTGAAGCGAATAAATTGCCAAATGCCTTGATTGCACGCTCATTGCAGGCACAACAAATTCATTTATCATAAAGCTTATAATTGTCATTACAATTGCAAAAACAAAAACAGGCTTTGCAATTCTGCTTATTCCTATGCCGCAAGCTCTTAAAACCGTTATTTCAGAATTTAAGCTTAATTTGTTTATTGTCATAACGGTTGCAAAAAGGGTTGAAATTGGAATTGTCATAACAAAAACTTGGGGCAAGTTTAAAATAATCATCATTATGGCAATGTTAAAGGGAATGCCATATAAAGTAATTTGTTTAATTAACTGGGTGAAAGTTTCAGATGCAAAAATGATTGAGGTGAAAATTATAACACCCAAAACAAAAACTTCGAAAAGTTGTTTTACAATGTATTCATCTAAAAGGGAAACTGATAATAGCCCCTTTTGTTTAAATAATCTTTTATATGCTCTAAATTTTCTATGTATCAAAGTATATTTTTCCCATTTTCATCATACATTTTTTGCCTTTTTTCGGCAATTTGTTGAACTTTGTTTTTAAAATTTTCTTCATCTAAGTTTTTTAATTCTTCAAATTTTAAAAGAAGCTTTTCATAAGCAGCCAAAATGTTTTCTTTGTTAAAATGAAGCATATCAAAGGCCATATCAGGGTTTGTAAGAGCAAGCCTTGTCATATCCCTGAAACCTGATGATGCTATGATTCTATCTTCATTTTCTGTTGAATCAAAAAGTGCAAAAGCAATTAACATTGGAAGATGTGAAATTTTAGCCGTTATTTCATCTTGTTTTTTTCTTTCTAATAAAATTGGTTTTGCTTTCATATCTAAAATTAATTCTTCTAAAATAGGGTCATTTTTTTCTATAATCCATTTTGCATTATAAAATAGTTCTTTAAAAGAATTTTCAAAGCCCGTAAATTCTGTTCCTGCCATTGGGTGAGATGAAATAAAATTGTAGTTCAGGTTGTTTGGCAAAAAGTTTTTAATGGAACAAACATCAGCCACAATTGTTTCTTTTTTTAAAATGCTGTTTAATTCATATAATTTTTCGTTTGTTTCATTCATTTTAGAGCAAACAAAAACAACGTTGCATTCAGCTAAAAGGTTTATATCACAAGAAGCAACATCTGCAAAGCTTTCAGCTTTTTTATAAGATGATTTTGAAATGGCATATAGAAAATATTTACCTGTTGAATGAAGCGCCTTTAAAATTGAGCCGCCAATTAAACCTAATCCCAATACTCCGACTTTTAGTTTTTCATTTGCCATGGTTTATATTATAATTTAAACAAAAGAAATAAATAAAGTTTTTGAGGAAGAAAATTTATGGAAATTAAAAAAGGTAAAGCGTTTAAATTTGGTGATGGCATTTCAACAGACCACATTGCCCCAGGAAGATTGTTTCACTTAAGAAGCAACTTAGAAGAATTTTCAAAACATGTTTTAGAAGATGCAGACCCAAATTTTGCATCATCTATGAAAAAAGGCGATTTTGTTGTTGCAGGAAGCAACTTTGGGCTTGGTTCATCCAGAGAGCATGCTCCCCAAATTATTAAAATTGCAGGCGTTGGCGCAGTTATTGCAAAAAGCTTTGCAAGAATTTTTTATAGAAACGCAATTAATATAGGCCTTCTTTTAATTGAATGCGATACAGATAAAATTGACGCAGGCGATGAGCTTGAGCTTGATGTTCAAAAAGGGGTTTTAAAAGATGTAACCAAAAACATTGAAATTGAAATTATGCCCCTTCCTGATGTTATGATTAAACTCTTAAACGATGGCGGTTTAATTGAACACATTAAGAAAAACGGCGATTTTAGTTTTGTTTAAGGAGATGAAATGCACAATATAACCTTAATAAATGGTGATGGCATAGGGCCTGAGATTTCAGATGCCGTTGTTAAAATTTTAGATGCCGCAGGCGTTCAAATTAATTGGGAAATTCAAACCGCAGGGGAAGATGTTATTGAAAAAGAAGGCGATCCTTTGCCAAATAGAGTAATTGAGAGCATCAAAAAAAACAAAGTTGCCCTGAAAGCCCCTGTTACAACGCCAATAGGAAAAGGCTTCAGGTCTGTTAATGTTCGTTTAAGAAAAGAACTTGACCTATATGCAAATATTCGCCCTTGCAAAAACATTGAAGGAATTAAAACCCCCTTTAATAATGTTGACCTTGTTGTTGTAAGGGAAAATACGGAAGATGTTTACGCAGGCGTTGAAGAAAAAATCAATGATAATGAAATGCATTCAATTAAAATCATTACAAGAAAAGCTTCAACAAGAATTGTGGAATATGCTTTTGAATATGCTAAAAAATATAATAGAAAAACTGTTTGGGCAGTTTCTAAAGCAAACATTTGCAAATTAACAGACGGGCTTTTTTTAGAATGCGCAAGAGAAGTTGCAAAAAAATATCCTGAAATTGAATATAAAGAAATTTTAGTGGATGCTCTTTGTATGCAATTGGTTCAAAACCCTTCAAAGTTTGATGTTCTTGTTATGCCTAATTTATATGGCGATATTGTTTCAGATTTAACGGCAGGGCTTATTGGCGGCCTTGGAGTTGCCCAAGGTGCAAATATTGGGCTTGATTGTGCCGTTTTTGAACCAGTCCACGGGTCTGCGCCTGATATTAAAGGCAAAAACCTTGCAAACCCATCTGCCCTTTTACTTTGTGCAATTCAAATGTTAAAACATATAAATGAATTTGAAAAAGCAGAAAACATTGAAAAAGCTTTATTTAAAACAATTAAAGAAGGCAGGGTTTTAACTCAAGATTTAGGCGGATGTGCCACAACAACAGAATTTAGAGATGAAATTATTAAAAATTTAAAATAAGGAGGAAACTATGTATCAAGTTTACACCGAAAAAAATCATTCAGAATTATCAAGAACTTTAATTATTGAAACAGATGATTATGAAATTGCCCTTGAAAAAGCAAAAAAAGCAATTGAAGGTAAAGTTGGCTACAACTACATTGTTGAAAAAACAGATGGCAGTTTTAACAGCTATGGCGATTTAATTGCAACCGTTGTTGCTGAAGGGTAAGATAAATTCAAAAAAATAAAAGGCGCAAAGTTAATTTTGCGCCTTTTTTAATTTTCTTTAAAATTTTCAAATTCGGTTAAAAATTCGGCAGGGGTTTTATTAAAGCCTTTAGAAATTTTTTCTAAAATGTTTAATTTTATGTTTTGTTTCCCTGTTTCAATTCTGCTTAAAATGGCGGGGTCAATATCGTTTGTAAATGAAAATTCATTTAATGAAACCTTTTTGGCCTTATTTTTACCCATAAAAAATGCCCCATAATGTTCATTATGTTGCATTCAAGTTCTATAACCTTATATTA
>DVKW01000240.1 GCA_018715855.1 Candidatus Galligastranaerophilus intestinigallinarum | reverse complement strand
TCTTACCGTTAATTTTTTGAACTCATCAACCCATTTGAATAAAGTTTCAAAGTTTTCATCCATTGTGGCAGATTGTGTTTGAACAGCCCCTGCCATAACTTCGCCCGTGCCGCCATCAATAGAGATAACGTCATTTTCATGGTAAATTGTGCCGTCTGCAGCAGTTAAGGTTTTGTTTGCAAGGTCAATTTTAAGGTCTTCGCAACCCGAAACGCAGGGTTTACCCATGCCTTTTGCAACAACTGCGGCGTGGCTTGTCATGCCGCCTCTTAGGGTTAAAACACCTTGAGAAGCAATCATACCGTGAATGTCATCAGGGCAGGTTTCAATTCTGACTAAAATAACTTTTTCGCCTGCTTCGCCCCTTGTTGCAGCTTCATCGGTATCAAAAACAATTTTACCGATAGCAGCACCGGGGGATGCATTTAAGCCTTGAGCAATTTTGTGAGCTTCTTTTTTGGCTTTAGGGTCAAATGATGGAAGCAAAAGTTGATATAATTGATAAGGATCAACAAGTTCAACTGCTCTTTCTTTTGAAATAATGCCTTCTTTAGCCATTTCAACGGCAATTCTGACTGCAGCTGCAGCTGTTCTTTTGCCGTTTCTTGTTTGAAGAATGTATAATTTACCTTTTTCAATGGTAAATTCCATATCTTGAACATCTTTATAATGATTTTCAAGGTTTTTTGCAATATCAACATATTGTTTGTAAAGTTCAGGCATTTCATTTGCAAGTTCTTTAATCGGTTTTGGGGTTCTGATACCTGCAACAACATCTTCGCCTTGAGCGTTTGTTAAATATTCGCCGTAAAATTCGTTTTCACCCGTTGCAGGGTTTCTTGTGAAGGAAACGCCTGTTGCACAGTCATTTCCCATATTGCCAAACACCATGGTTTGAACGTTTACGGCTGTACCAAAATTGTGGTCAATTTTATTTAAGTTACGGTATGCAACCGCCCTTGGAATGTTCCAGCTTCTAAATACCGCTTCAATTGCTTCTTGAAGTTGAACGTATGGGTCTTGCGGGAATTCTTTTCCTGTTTGGTTTTTAATTATTTCTTTATAGATTGGAATTAAAGATTTTAACCCTTCTGCTGAAACTTCAGCGTCTGTTTTAACGCCTTCTTTTTCTTTAACTTTGTCTAATTCTGCTTCAAAAAGGTTTCTTTCAATATCCCAAGCAACAGAACCAAACATTGTTAAAAATCTTCTGTAGCTGTCATAGCAAAATCTTTCATTGTTTGTAAGATTTATCATGCCTTGAAGTGTTTCATCGTTTAACCCTAAATTTAAAATGGTTTCCATCATACCGGGCATTGAAAGTCTTGCGCCTGATCTAACAGAAACCAACAATGGGTTTTCTTTATCACCAAATTTTTTACCTGCTTGTTTTTCAACTTCTTTTAAATAAGCCTTAACTTCATCCATAAGCCCATCGGGCATTTTGTTTCCGTTATTAATATATTCCATGCAGGTTTCTGTTGTAATTGTTAAACCGGGGGGAACAGGAAGCCCTGCATTAGTCATTTCGGCAAGGTTTGCGCCTTTGCCGCCCAACAAGTTACGCATATCGGCGTTTCCTTCTTTAAACAGCCATACTCGCTTGTTATCTGTCATTTTAATTTCTCCTTACTACTTAAAGAACGATTCTGCTCTTTAAGAACACCTATTTACAATGTTTTTGCCCGAAAAAATCTACAAAAACAAAAGTTACAAAAATCTTATCACAGAAATTGGCTTTTGTCATGAAAAATTGTACTTTTTAGTTGATTTTGACATATAATGTTAAAAAGAATTTACTTATAAGATTACGGAATTAAAAAAAATGTTTATTTTGGATGAACCATATATTTCAAATTTTCTATTTGAAACATTGAATAAAAATAATTACCCCACATATGAAAACGAACTTACAAAAGGAAAAGCGGCAAATTTAATTGGTGATGAAGAATTTAAAACTCTATTTTTAAAAAATAAAAAAATTTATACAAATTCTGAAAACACAATTAAAAAAATTACAGAAATTTTAGAAGGCGAAGAAATTCTGTCTTGGATAAAACTTTTTAAAGATAAAGTTGAATTTAGAAAAGTTTTAAAAGAAATTTACCCCGATTTTTATTTTGAAGAAATTCCTTATTCAAAATTAGGCGAAATTGACAAAACAAAATTAAAATATCCGTTCGTTATAAAGCCATCCATTGGTTTTTTAAGCCTTGGGGTTTACACTGTTTGGAGAGAAGATGAGTTTGATTTAGTTATTAAAAACATTCAAAATTCTTATGAAAAAAACCAAAAATTGTTCCCAATCGAAGTTTTAAATTCAAATAATTTTATAATAGAAGAATTTATAAAAGGGGATGAATACGCAGCCGATGTTTATTTTGATGAAAGCTCAAACCCTGTTCTTTTAAACCTTTATAAACACCCATTTTTTGATAAATACGATGTTTCAGACAGGCTTTATTTCACATCTTCTGAAATTATCAATAAAAACTATAACAAATTAAATAATTTATTAACCAAAATGGGCAAACTTATAGGGCTTAAAAATTTTCCTGTTCATATTGAACTTAGAATAGATGGGGGTAATATAATTCCAATTGAAGTAAACCCCTTAAGGTTTGCAGGCTGGTGCTTATGTGATTTAGCAAAATATGCCTATAACATAAATGTTTATGAATATTTTATGGAAAATAAAAAACCGAATTGGAATAAAATTTTAAAAGATAATAATTCAACATACGCTTTTGTTATGGGTGAAGTTCCATCTGATATAAATAAAGAAGAAATAGCTTCTTTTAATATTGATAATTTCTTAAAAGACATTAATGTTAAAATATTAGAAACAAGGCAATATGACTATAAAACAAAGCCTATGTTCTGTTCGCTTTTTATAGAAGCCCAAAATTTTGATGAAATGAAACACATTTTAAATTTAGATATGAAAAAATATATTGAATTGAAGGAAAAAGTTGCTTTTTAAAAAAGAATTTGACATAGACAAAGAATTTTTTGAAGAAGATGACACTAAGCGCCCAAAGAAAAGAAAACTGGCACTGAAGGTTTTTGTTGCGGTTCTTTTTGTAACATTTTTCATTCTTTGCTACAGCGCTTTTACTTTTAATTTTAATATGCGTTTTGGAAATTTAAACTTTGCAAAGCCTGATGTAACTTTAAAAGAGGCGCAAAATTTCTTTTTTGAAGCAGTTAAAAATTATGACAACGGGGAATATGATAAAGCAATTGAAAATTTAAACAAGCAGCTTGAAATAGTGGATGACCCCGATGCATACAACTATTTGGCCAAAATTTATATGGAAAAAGGAAATAATGAGCTTGCAATTGAAAACTACAAAAAAGCGGTTGAATTTAAGCCCGATTTCTTTGAGCCCAATTTTGAATTAGGCAAATTTTATTTTTCAATAAACGATTATAAAACGGCATCAAAATATTTAACAACAGCAAGCAATTCTCAGCCCGATAACATAGAAGCACTTTCTTTAACTGCGGAAACATACAAACAAACAGGCAGAGCAGATGAAGCAATTACAATATTTGAAAAAATTCTTGAAGAAGAACCTGAGTCTGCAATTGCAAATGCAAAAATTGGCGAAATTTATTTCCAAAGGCTGCAATATAAAAAAGCAATTCCATATCTTGAAGATTCAATTCAAACATCTTTTGAAGAAAACGTGGCAATGGAGCTTGCAAAATGCTATTTTGAATTAAATGCGCTTGACAGTGCAAAAAATATTGCAGAAGAAATTCTGGCTGAAAACAAAGACAATAAACAGGCGCAATCTCTTAAAAGGGCTGCTGAATATAAAATGGGTTTATCTAAAAATGAAGTTAAAGAACAAGCCCCTCTTCAAAAGGTTCAAAAGCAAGAGCCCGAACCTCTGAATTCAAAACTTGTTGCAGAATATATTAAAGAAATTGAACTTTCAATTAAAACAAATTGGACACCGCCTGTCGGCTCAAACCTAAAAAAGGCTTCCGTTAAATTTACCGTAAATAAAGATGGCGAGCTTGTTTCTAATGTTTTATTTTCAAGTTCCGGCATGGCAGATTTTGATAAATCGGCACTGGATGCAATTGAAATGTCGAAACCCTTTCCACCGTTGCCCGATGCACTCAACAGAGATAGTTTGGATATAGTCTTTACGTTTGATTTTAATGTCAGCGAACCATAATGATTACCCAATCGGGTGATTTATTTTCATCTTTTTGTGGTGTTTGATATCTTTGTAAATAAATAAGTAACGGGACAGAAAATGAGTAGTATAAAATATGCCAAAATAAGGCTCTCCATTGTTGATAGCTGTTTATTGACAAGGATTTCATTAAAACATATTCTATCTACGTTTGATATTATTGAAAAGATTAAAGACTTTGAAAATGCAGATAATTTTATTGCCTCACTAAAAAGTTCGCATATACCGGATATTGTTCTTATGAGCATGGATTTAAACGGAATAAACGGAATTGAGGCAACAAAACTTATTAAAAAAGAATTTCCAAAAGTTAAAGTAATTATTTTAAGTTCAAACAAAGACAAAGAATATTTTATTGCAAGCATGTACGAAGGGGCAAACGCATTTGTTCAAAAAAGCATTGACCATGAACAATTAATGAAAATTATAAAAGCGGTGCATTTTGGGGCATATTGGATAGGCCCTGACCACATTAATTTATACAAAGAAGCATTTCCTAAGCCTGACTCTTATGACCTTCAAAATCTCTATAAGAAACAGGCTTCTTCTTTTGATTTAACAGTCAGAGAAAAGCAAGTGCTAAAGCTTCTTGTGGAAGGCAAATCAAACAGCGAAATTGCAAAAGAAATTATAATAAGCACCAATACCGCAAAAGCGCATGTGGGCAACATTTTAAATAAAATGCATGTTACAGACAGGGTTCAAGCCGCAGTGATTGCGGTAAAATCCAACATTATTTGATTAGAATAAGGTTCGGCATATAATATTTATATGAACGACAAAATAATCATAAAAGGTGCAAGACAGCATAATTTAAAAAATGTTGATATTGAACTTCCGAAGGATAATTTAATTGTCTTTACGGGGGTTTCAGGTTCAGGCAAAAGCTCTTTGGCATTCGACACCATTTTTGCGGAAGGCCAAAGAAGATATGTTGAAAGCTTATCCACCTATGCAAGGCAATTTTTGGGGCAAATGGATAAACCCGATGTAGATTCCATTGAAGGTTTATCGCCTGCAATTTCAATTGATCAAAAATCAACCTCAAATAACCCAAGGTCAACCGTTGGCACAATAACGGAAATTTATGATTATTTAAGGCTTTTATTTGCCCGTGCCGCAACTCCTCATTGCCCGAAATGCGGCAGAGAAATTGTTCCTCAAACAATAGATGAAATTGTTTCAAAAATAACAACTCTAACGGAAGGCACAAAAATCCAAATAATGGCACCTGTTATAAGGGGCAAAAAAGGTGAATATTCAAGCCTTTTGTCTGCTCTAAAACAAGAAGGCTTTGTTAGGGTTCGAATTGATGATAAAATTTATAATTTAGATGAAGATGAAATTGAAATTGAAAAAACAAAAAAACATAACATTGATATTGTTATAGATAGAATTGTTGTGAAGGATTCATCTAAAGCAAGAATTTTTGACAGCGTTCAAACGGCGCTTCAAAGGGCAGATGGGCTTGTTTGTGTTGATATAATAGGGGGAGAAGAAAAATTATTCTCGGAAAAATTAAACTGCCCCGATTGTGAATTAAGTTTTGAAGAATTATCACCAAGGCTGTTTAGTTTTAATGCCCCTTATGGCGCTTGCAAGGTTTGTAACGGGCTTGGCGCACACTATGAAGTTATGCCCGATTTAGTTGTTCCTGATGATTTGAAATCAATTAACGAAGGGGCAATTTACCCTTGGGCAAGAACGCAGAATAAATATTATCAAGATGTTTTAACATCTGTCTGTGAACACTATGGAATAGACCCGAATAAACCCTTTAGGTCATTATCCCCTCGTGAAAAAGGAATTATTTTATATGGAAATGATGATGAAACCATAAAAATGCGATATTGCGACTTTGGCACAAAAACCATGAGAACCCATTATCACCCATATATTGGCGTTATTCCTTATA
>DVKW01000239.1 GCA_018715855.1 Candidatus Galligastranaerophilus intestinigallinarum | reverse complement strand
GTACAAATACACACTTTTTCATACTACATTTAACATTTAATCAGATAATTCCTCTTTATAAGCTGTTACAAAGAAGTTATAATCACCCAAAGCTTCTTTATACATTTTCTGCATTGACGCTTCTTTTTTTGTTCCAACGCTTCTTTTGTATTGAAGATAGGCAAAATTAAGCATTGTTTTTTGATATTCATGCGCTCTTTTTGCTTCTTCGGGTTTTAATTTAATGGGGAGAATGCGGGAATTTTCTTTGTTTTCATTAGCTTCCATTGCAATAAATTCTATTGTATCAGGTGAAAATTCTTTTTCTTTCGGGGCAAAATCGGCTTCTAATTCTATCCGGTTCGGCTCGTTTTTTACAAGTTGGGTTTTCATAAATAAAAACAGCCTTTCATAAACTAACTATTTAATCCTTTTAATCAAATATTCGAC
Source organism: Candidatus Galligastranaerophilus intestinigallinarum (assembly GCA_018715855.1). GTDB lineage: Bacteria > Cyanobacteriota > Vampirovibrionia > Gastranaerophilales > Gastranaerophilaceae > Galligastranaerophilus_A > Galligastranaerophilus_A intestinigallinarum. The sequence goes on along the minus strand of DVKW01000239.1, from coordinate 4,462 downwards.
AATAAGCAAATAAAACTTTATTTTTTAATGTTCTTTTTTTTACATTTTTTTACATCCTTTGTCGGGCAATTTTTTTATAAAAAATGTTTTTATTAAATTAAGTCATAAATATTACGGGAAAGCACAGTTTATAATTATGTCAGCGTATGAAAATGTAAGTTTCACGGGCTTTTTGCCTGATGAAAATTTTTCTGAAATAGAATTTTCCAAACTTGTTGAATTGAAAGAAAAAATTGATTTTAAATTAAGAAGTTTGGAAGCAAAAATTAAAATGGCAAATTTTACCGAAAAAATCATCAGGGATGAAAAATCTTGTAAACACATAAAGGGTGCAATATATTTTAGCCCAATGAATTTGTATTAAACCGAATATGGCCAATCGGGTAGTTTGCTGTTTGCTTTTTAAAATAATTTAACAGCACAATTTTTTTGTGTTAATATCAGCATGTAAATATAAATGGATAGGAGAAGCCAAAAGTGTCTTCCGAAAATGCTGTTTTACATGATATAGGAAAAATTGTGCAGGTTATAGGCCCTGTTGTTGACGTTGAATTTTCATCGGGTGATTTGCCTGAAATATATGATGCCCTTCAAATTGTGGCAGATGATGGCACTAAAACAACGGTTGAAGTTCAGCAGTTGTTGGGGCAAAATGTTGTAAGGTCTGTTGCAATGAGCTCAACCGATGGCCTAAAAAGGGGAATGAAGGTTATTAATACAAAAGAACCTATTAAAGTTCCCGTTGGCGATGGCATTTTAGGAAGAATCTTAAATGTTTTGGGCGAACCTGTTGATAATATGGGCGATGTGAGGGCAGAAAATTATGTTCCTATTCATAAACCCTCGCCAACTTTAACAGAACAAAACACAAATGTTGAAATTTTAGAAACGGGCATTAAAGTTATCGACCTTTTAATTCCTTATCAAAAAGGCGGTAAAATTGGGCTTTTTGGCGGTGCCGGCGTTGGCAAAACAGTTCTTATTATGGAATTAATTCACAATATTGCGCTTGAACATTCCGGTGTTTCTGTTTTTGGCGGTGTAGGCGAAAGAACACGTGAAGGAAATGACCTTTACAATGAAATGAAAGAATCAGGCGTTATAGATAAAGTTGCGCTTATATACGGGCAAATGAACGAACCGCCGGGAGCAAGAATGAGAGTTGGTTTATCAACCCTAACTTGTGCCGAATATTTTAGAGATGTTAAACACCAAGATGTACTTCTTTTTATAGATAACATTTTTAGGTTTGTTCAAGCAGGCAGCGAAGTTTCCGCACTTTTAGGAAGAATGCCTTCTGCTGTTGGTTATCAGCCAACGCTTGCTCAAGAGGTGGGCGAATTGCAAGAAAGAATTACATCTACTAAAGACGGTTCAATTACATCTGTTCAAGCAATTTATGTTCCTGCGGATGACTTAACAGACCCTGCACCTGCAACAACATTTACTCACCTTGATGCAAGTACTGTTTTATCAAGAAATATTGCATCTCTTGGCATTTACCCTGCTGCAGACCCTCTGGAATCAAGCTCTCGTGCGCTTGACCCTAATATTGTGGGTGTTGAACACTACGGTGTTGCAAAAAAAGTGCTTGAAATTCTTCAAAAATATAAAGACCTTCAAGATATTATTGCAATTTTGGGTATGGATGAATTATCTGAAGAAGATAAATTAACCGTAAATCGTGCAAGAAAAATTCAAAAATTCTTGTCGCAGCCATTCTTTGTTGCGGAACAATTTTCAGGTAATAAAGGCGTTTATGTTAAACTTGAAGATTCAATTAAGGGCTTTAGGGGCATTATTGAAGGCGAATATGACAACATACCGGAGCAAGCCTTCTATATGGCAGGCACGATTGAAGATGTTCTTGAAAAAGCAAAAGTTGCTTGTTAATGAGATTGAATATGACAGATAAAAATATCAAATTAAAAATAGTAACCCAAAATAAAATTGTATATGAAGGCGAAGTTGATGCTTTTTATACAGATACCTTAGATGGCAGAATAGGCTTATTGCCAAACCATATACCAATTACAAGCGTGCTTGAAATTGGCGTTACTAAGGTGATTAAGGCAAATGAACCCACCTATATTACAACCATGGGCGGCATTATGCATTTTAAAGACAATGAAGCAGTTATATTGACAGACATTGCAGAATTGGGGCAAGATATTGATGAGGTTCGTGCAAAAGAAGCGTATGAAAGAGCAAAAGCCAAACTGGAATCAAGAAAAGATAAAATGGCTGTTTTAAAAGCACAAATTGCGCTTAAAAAAGCAATAGCAAGAATTTCTGCAACAAACAAACATTTTTAAAAAGTATGAAATTTAAAAAAATCTTATTTTTATTTGTAATATCGCTTTTTTTCTTTAAGGGTGCAATTGCAGCTGAATTAACCCCCCAAGAAAGAGTTGCAAGACAAAGCATTTTATATGCAACAGGAAGCAATTATTTAGAAAATGCTTATTATACGGGCGGCAAAATTTTAAGATGGAATAAAAGCGAATTCCCGATTAAAGTTTATGTGGAAAATTCTGTTAATGCCCCAAATTATTATACATACGCTTTTATAAGGTCTGTTTTAATTTGGCAGGTTGCCCTTAAAGATGTTCTTTCAATTAAATTTGTGAATAATGAAAGTGAAGCAAACATTGTTTTTAAAGTTGTGAACAATAATAAATATATAAGGCAAATTAAACAAGATGATTCCCACACCCTTGGATATACAAGCCCGACAATTAAAAAAGGCAAACTTGTTAAAATGTATATTTATATATACGACAGGGGCAAAGACGGCAAATATTATGACCCTTACCGTGTTTTAAACATTTCTATCCATGAATTTGGCCATGCGCTTGGAATTGGCGGCCATTCAAACGATTCTTCAAGCATAATGTATCCTTTAATGAATCCCGATAAAGAAAAAAAATCCGGCTTTATTTCAAGAACGGATATAAACACGGTAACTCTTTTATATAAAGTTGTTCCGGATATTACAAACGGCGATAAAACAAAAGAAAAAGGGAATATCAGGGCGGAAATTCTTTTGGGAGATGAAGATGAAAGAGAAGCAATTGCAATTAAACAAGCACTTGATGAAGTTAAAATAAAACCGACAGATTGTTTTTCTTGGCTTAAATTGGCCGTTTTATATGAAGACAGAAAAGAATATGACAAAATGTTTGAATATATAAAAAAGGCTGAACCATTGGCAAAAACAAAAGAAGAATTATATTCAACCTATGTTGCATATTCATATTATTATTACGCCAAAAAAGACAAGAAAAATGCAAAAGCATACCTTGCAAGGGCTCTTGCAATTAAAAACGATGGCAGCCTAAAAACTCTTGAAAGGTTTATAAATTTATTAAGATGAAAAAAAATATTTATGTTATAATTTCATGATGACAAATATAAAGGAGAGAAATATGGACAAATACGTTTGCACAGCTTGCATGTGGGTTTATGACCCTGCAGAAAACAACAATGTTGCTTTTGAAGATTTGCCCGAAGATTATGTTTGCCCTGTTTGCGGCGTAGGCAAAGATATGTTTGAAAAAAGCGAAGACTAATTTTTGTTTAGGAGGATTTGATATGAAATTTGTATGTACAGTTTGCGGTTATGTATATGAAGGCGATAAAGCACCTGAAAAATGCCCTCTTTGCGGTGCAACAACATTTAAAGAAGTTCAAGAAGGCACAAAAACTTATGCTTGCGAACATGTGGTAGCATCAACAGAAGGTATTGACCCTGTTGTTGTTGAAGGTTTAAAAGCAAACTTCAACGGCGAATGCATGGAAGTTGGCATGTACCTTGCTATGAGCAGACAAGCAGAACGTGAAGGCTATCCTGAAATTGCAGAAGCTTATAAAAGATATGCTTTTGAAGAAGCTGAACATGCTGCAAAATTTGCTGAACTTTTAGGTGAAGTTTTAACATCTTCAACTAAGAAAAACCTTGAAATGAGGGCAGAAGCAGAACATGGCGCTTGCGAAGGCAAACTTGAAATTGCAAAAAGAGCTAAAGAATTAGGTTATGATGCAATCCATGATACGGTTCATGAAATGGCAAAAGACGAAGCTCGCCATGGAAGAGGCTTTGACGGTTTGTTAAAAAGATATTTTAATTAATAAAATTAAAATAATCAAAATGCCTCTATTTATTAGAGGCATTTTTTATTGCTTATAATAATGTGCTAAAAATATACAAAAAATGCCCCATAATGTTCATTATGTTGCATTCAAGTTCTATAACCTTATATTATCATTATTTTAACCTTTGTTCAAGACTTGGTTTTTTATTATTTTTTATATTTTTCATTTCCTTTCATTCAATAATATTAATACTTTTCACCCCAATACAACAAATTGAACATTTTGTTGCGTTTGAATTTAATTGCACATTAAAAAACAAACGAAGCTTTTAAAATTGTTTGCTTATATTTTTCTTTGCCTATTTTCT
>DVKW01000238.1 GCA_018715855.1 Candidatus Galligastranaerophilus intestinigallinarum | reverse complement strand
TTTGCCGTATATAGCCCTTGGCAAGCACCCATTGTAGGGCATGCATAATGTTCCATTTCAGTTAGTCTTGCTTCATCAAATTCACCTGCTCTAAATCTTCCGACTGCTTCAGATGAGCCTCTTATAAAAGTTAATTTTTCACCCTTGCAAAAGCCATCTAATGAAGGCCCTGCAGTTACAACAACGGTTGGAATGTTTAACCTTAAAGCGCCCATAATCATGCCCGGGGTGATTTTATCGCAATTTGTTAAAAGAACAAGCCCATCTAATTGGTGAGCGCCTGCAACCGCTTCAACGCAATCTGCAATTAAATCACGGCTTGGAAGAGAATATCTCATGCCAGAATGGCCCATTGAAATACCGTCGCAAATTGCAGGTGTTCCAAAAATGTAAGCTTGGCCGCCATTAGAATGAATGCCTTTTTCAATTTGGCGTTCCAAATCTCTCATACCGATGTGCCCCGGTACTAAATCAGAAAAGCTTGAAGCAATACCAATAAACGGCCTTTCTATATTTTTATCGGAAAGCCCGCCTGCGTATAATAAAGCCCTATGCGGAGCGTGGGCAATTCCTTTTTTTATGGCATCAGATTTCATTTAAAAACTCCTTATATAAAATAATTTACTTAATTATAATATATAAAATTCCTTATGCCAAAATGTAAAAACAACCAACAACAAATTATTTTAAAAGTTCATAAGTTTTAATTTCAAAAAATTGGGCAATTTTATCAAGCTTTTCAATGGTAATATTTATTTTGCCCTTTTCAAGCTTTGATATATAAGAATTTTCAAACCCCAAAATTAAGGATAATTCTTCTTTTGTGAGCTTTTTGAAACTTCTTAACTGCTCAATATTTTTTGCTAAAACCGTTTTGGAATTGTACATAAAAGTTTAGTAATAATCTGCTTCTGATTTTTCTTCTTCATCTTGAAGGGAAGATAAGTCATAGCTATATGTTGAATCAAAATCTTCGGGAAGTTTATCCGTATCGGGCCAAATTGTGCCTTCATCAAACCTGCAGGCAGATAAATTTTCACTTAATGCAAAATCGGTGTCTTCCAAATTTGCTTCATTTAAAATAGCGCCTGCCATATCAGCATCTTGGAAATTGCAATAATGAACTTCTGCGTAGCTAAAATCTGCCCCGTATAGGGTTGTATTTGTAAAATCGCATTCAACAAAGCGGCATCTTGTAAAATCGCAGCTTGTAAAGTCGCTGTCTGTGAAATTTACGTTTGTAAATTGGGTTTCAGAAAAAGTTGAACCCGTAAAATCAATGTTGTTTAAATTTACATCAGATATTTCATAAGACAAAACTTCAACTTCGGATAAATCTAAAATTTCATCTGTTTGAGATTTTGCGGCTTCATATTCGCCTTTGTTGTTTAAAATTAAATCTAACCATTTGTCTTTTGAAAGATTTGCCATTTATTTTCTCCAATGCGCTGATATTGGTATTTTATTAAATTTTTTATAACTTCGCAACCCTTTTTAAATATCTTTTATTCCTGCGTTCATTGCTGCAATTGCAGCCTGAACACGGTTATCCACGCCAATTTTTCTGTAAATATTGTTAAGATGGGTTTTAACGGTAATTTCCCTTATAAAAAGTTTTTCCGCTATTTTTGCGTTTGAATCGCCCAAGGATACAAGTTTTAAAATTTCTTTTTCTCTTGAAGTTAAAGAATTTATTGTTTGAGCTCTTTTAACATCTTTTTTGTTCCAATTTGAGCGGCGAAGAAGCGCTTCAATTCTTGCCAATAAATTAGGAAAAACAAAAGGTTTTACAATGTAATCATCTGCGCCTGATTTTAAGCCTGAAACTTGCTTGTAATCATCATCTATGGCAGTTAGCATAATAATTGGAATGGAATTTAAAATTTTATGATTTCTTATATTTTTTAAAGTTGTCCACCCGTCCATAACAGGCATCATAACATCCAATAAAACAAGGTCATATTTATCAATATTTTTGTTTAATTCAATTAAACCTTGTTTGCCATCCCCCGTAACGGTTACTTCAAACCCATACATATTAAGCATATCAGCCGTTGGGTTCGGGTTATCATCTATTATTAAAATTTTTTTTATTTCATCAATTTCATTCATTTTTTTATGTTAAATTTTCCCTGATTGCTTTAATTGCCGCTTGGGTTCTGTCATCAACCGATAATTTTTGAAGAATTGAGCACATATGAACCTTTGTTGTATTAATTGAAATGTTCATTTTTCTTGCAATTTCAAGGTTGGAATTACCCTCTGCCAAAAGAAAAAGAACCCTCATTTCTTTTGTTGTTAAATTATATTTGTTTTGGTTTTCCTGTTCTTCATTTTTATTAATTTTGGATGTTTTTTTCATTAATATTTTGGATGCTGCCGGGTCATACCATAAAGAGCCTTCCATAACATCTTTTATAAGTTCTATTAATTTTTCAGGCTTTATATCTTTAGAACAATATGCATTTATTCCGGCATCCAAGCAGCCTTCAATTTCTTCTTCATTATTATGAGATGTTATTACAATAATTTTAATATCAGGGTATTTTGATTTAATTTCGAAAGAAGCCCGAACGCCATCTACAACAGGCAGTCCCAAATCCATTAAAACAAGGTCGATTTTGTTTTCAGCCAAAATTTTATAAGCATTAACGGCATTTTCCGCTTCAAAAATTTTATTTGTAATATTTTCCTCTTTTAATGAGGTTAAAAGCGCAAAACGGGTGAGAGCGTGGTCTTCTACTATAAGAATATTGTATTTTTCCATAATATTTAATTATATTTATTTTTATCTTTTTTACAAATACTTTACAACATTAATTTTTTTCTTGTATTATAATTTATAGTTGAGGTAAATGAAATGATTGAAATTAAAGATGTTGAACATGTTGCCCGCTTAGCAAGGTTAAATTTAACGGAAGATGAAAAAGTTAAATTTTCAAAACAATTGGGTGATATTTTAAAATATATGGAACAATTAAACGAAGTTGACACAACAGGTGTTGAACCAATGAATCACCCGATAGATTTCTCAAATGTGATGAGGGAAGATGTTGCCCGATATGATTGCACAAGAGAGGAATTAATGGCAAATGCCCCGGAGGTTGAACAAGATTATTTTAAAGTCCCTAAAATAAGTTAATTTTAGGGACTTTTCATTTATATGCTGGAAGAGAAAAAAATTAAGTAAGGAAAGAAAATGACAAAGTATATTTTTATTACAGGCGGTGTTGTTAGTTCATTAGGAAAAGGCATTGTTGCTGCAAGTTTAGGAAAACTTTTAAGAGCAAGAGGCTTTAGCGTTGCAATTCAAAAATTTGACCCTTATATAAATGTTGACCCGGGCACTATGAGCCCGTTTCAACATGGCGAAGTTTTTGTGACAGATGACGGTGCGGAAACAGACCTTGACCTTGGGCACTATGAAAGATTTACAAATACATCATTACACCAAGTAAATAATGTAACATCGGGTTCTGTTTATCAAACGGTTATTGAAAAAGAAAGAAGGGGCGAATATTTAGGCGCAACGGTTCAAACAATTCCCCATATTACAAATGAAATTAAAGCAAGACTTCTAAAAGCAAAACAACAATTTAACCCCGATTTTTTAATAGCAGAAATCGGCGGCACCATAGGCGACATTGAAAGTTTGCCTTTTATTGAAGCAATCAGACAATTTAGGCTTGAAGAAGGCATTGGAAATTCTATTTCAATCCATGTTACTTTATTGCCTTATCTTCAAACTTCAGGCGAACTTAAAACAAAACCTTCGCAACATAGCGTTTATGTTTTAAGAAGCTATGGCATTCAGCCTGAAATTCTTGTTTGCAGAACCCCTGTTGAAATTCACAAAAATGAAAAAGAAAAAATAGCGCTCTTTTGTTCCGTTCAAAAAGATTGCGTTTTTGAATGCAAAGATATGAAATATATTTATGAAGTGCCATTGGCGCTTGAAGCGCAAAATATGGCGAGCGTTGTTTTAAAACTTTTAAATATGAAAGATAAACGCCCGAATTTAGCTTCTTGGGAAAAACTTGTTGATAAAATTAAAAACCCGAAAGGCGAATTAACCGTGGCACTTGCAGGAAAATATACAGAATTAAACGATGCCTATATTTCTGTTGTTGAATCTTTAAAGCACGCAGGGCTTGAATTTGACAGAAAAGTAAACATTAAATGGCTTGCAAGTGAAGATTGCAAAGATATGCAAAAAACAAAAGAATTGTTAAATGATGTTGATGCGCTTGTAATTCCGGGCGGGTTTGGTGTTCGTGGCATTGAAGGCAAATTAAATGCCATAAGATATGCAAGAGAAAACAATTTGCCGTTTTTGGGGCTATGTTTGGGGCTTCAATGTGCAGTTATTGAATATGCAAGAAACGTTATAGGCTTAAACGGCGCAAACAGCACGGAATTTGACGAAAACACAAAATACCCCGTTATTGACCTTATGGTTGAACAAAAAAATATAGCAGGCTATGGGGGCACAATGAGATTGGGAAGTTACCCTTGCCATTTAAAAGATGGCTCAAAAGCACAAAAAGCTTACGGTAAAAAAATTATAGAAGAACGCCACCGCCACAGATATGAAGTGAACAATGAATATAAAAAATTAATTGAAGATAGCGGGCTTATAATTTCAGGGTCATCACCCGATGGGTTACTTGCTGAAGTTGTTGAATACCCGAAAAATGATTGGCACGTTGCCTGCCAATTTCACCCCGAGTTTAAATCTCGCCCCGAAGAAGCACACCCACTTTTCAAAGGGCTTATAAAAGCGGCACTAAACAGAAAAAAATAAACTAAAATCAGGGAATTTTCCCTGATTTTTTTTAAAAAAAGTTTATAAATCTTGTTTTTTAATAAAATTTTTAGTTTAATTAAAACACGAAGCATGGAACACAACAGAGAACAAATTCAGTGGTTAATATTTTTGGTTAGCGCAACTGGCGGTTTTCTTGCAATGCTTGATTCCAACACCGTAAATGTTGCCTTATATGAAATTGCCAAAGATTTTAATGCCGATATGAGCCTTGTTCAGTGGGTTGTAACAGGGTATATCTTAATTTTAAGCTCTTTTTTAATGCTTTTTGGCAAATTAAACGATGTTGTTGACAGAAGAATGCTCTATACATCAGGCTTTTTTGTTTTTGCCTTAGGTTCCATTTTAAACATTTGTTCATTTAATCTTTTTATGCTTATAGCTTGCCGTTTATTGCAATCTTTGGGGGCTTCAATCTTATTATCAAATAATTATGCAATTATAACTTCTGTTTTTAAAGGCAAAAAAAGAGCAAGGGCAATCGGGTTTTCTTCTGCAATGATGGCATTTGCAGGCATGACGGGGCCTTCTTTGGGCGGCTTTTTAATGCATTATGCCGGCTGGAGAGGCATTTTTATCCCCGGTGTTATTATAGGGCTTCTTGGGGCAATTCTTTCTTTAAGAATAATTCCTTCAATTAAACATAAAGGGCATTTTGTTTTTGATTATCAGGGAATGATTTATCTTTTTATTTCAACATTTTCTATGCTTATGATAATTTCAAAAATTCATGATTGGGGGCTAAAATCACAAAATACATTAATTGCTTTTATATTAATGGTTCTTTTTGGAATTATTTTTTACATTAGAGAAAGAAAAATAAATTTTCCGATTGTTGATTTTGATTTGTTTAAATCACAAATTTTTACATACGGCAACTTTGCAATGTTAATTTCATATTTTGCGCTTTTTTCAAACGCCGTTATGTTCCCTTATTATGCACAGGTTGTTTTGGGCGCAAGTGCACTTAAAGCAGGGCTTTTAATTGCGCCGTTTTCCGCTTGCTTTATGGTTGCCGCAATTTTTAACGGGAAACTTTCAAATAAATATTCAAGCGGGCTTTTAATGACATACGGTGCGGTATTTATTGTTTTGGGACTTTTGTTATTCTCAACTTGTGATTCAAATATGGATATAATGAAAATTATTCTTGCGCAAATGCTTATGGGAACAGGAAGCGGAATGTACCAGCCAAGCGCAAATTTAATTGTTATGACATCTGCCCCGATTAAAGAAACCGGCATGGCTTCAGGCATTTTAGCTATGTTTAGAAATACGGGGATGCTTCTTGGAATTATGATTTCACTTGCCATTTTTGATTTCAGAAAAGCGTTTTACATAAAAAAAGGCCTTAGCGATTTTAATTCCTTCACGGAAGCTTATGGCGAGGTTTTGCTTGCGGGTGCATTTTTTGCGGTTTTATGCCTTTTTCTTTCATATAAAACATACATTGAAAAAAGAAAAATGAACGAAAATTATTAATAAATTTTATGTTTAGAGTATAATAAACAGGTTCAATAAAATTATAAAAGGAATTTTTCTTATGTTGGAAAATGAATATTACCCTCAAAAAACAGAAAAAAAATGGGTTGAATTTTGGGATGAAAACAAAACTTATAAAACATATGACAATTCAGACAAACCAAAATATTATGCACTTTCAATGTTTCCATATCCTTCGGGCAAATTGCATATGGGGCATGTTAGAAACTATACAATAACAGACGTTATTGCAAGGTTTAAAAGAGCAATGGGCTATAATGTATTGCACCCAATGGGTTGGGATTCATTTGGTATGCCCGCAGAAAACGCCGCTATTCAACATGGCGCAAACCCCAAAAAATGGACTCTTGATAACATTGAATATATGAAAAAGCAGTTAAAAATGCTCGGGCTTTCTGTTGATTGGGATAGAGAAGTTACCACCTGCAAAGAAGATTATTATAAATGGACCCAAAAATTATTTATTGAACTTTTTAAAAAAGGCTTAGCTTATAAAAAAGAAGCGCCTGTTAATTGGTGCGAAAAATGCGCAACAGTTCTTGCAAACGAACAAGTAATTGACGGTAAATGCTGGAGATGCGATTCGGAAGTTACAAAGAAAAACCTTTCACAATGGTTTTTAAAGATAACCGATTACGCAGAAGTTTTGCTTGAAGATTTAGACAAATTAAAAGGCTGGGGCGACAACGTTAAAACAATGCAAGCAAATTGGATTGGAAAATCTTACGGCACAATTTTAAAATTTAAAGTAAAAGAAATTGAAGGCTTAGAAATTCCCGTTTTCACAACTCGCCCCGATACTGCTTACGGTATTACATATCTTGTTGTAGCGCCTGAATATAAAGACATTGAAAAATTAACAACAAAAGAAAACTTGGAAGCGGTTCATAATTACAGAGAAAACGCTAAAAAAATGTCTGAAATAGAAAGGCAATCAACAGAAAGAATTAAAACGGGCGTTCCCTTGGGAACTCACATTATAAACCCTTTCACAGGAAGAGTTTGCCCGATTTGGGCTGCAGATTATGCTCTTGTTGATTACGGAACGGGCGCTGTTATGGCGGTTCCTGCTCATGATTCAAGAGACTTTGACTTTGCAACAAAATATAACTTGCCAATTATTCAAGTTATAGATGGTGAAGGTTATGACAAGAATAAAGTTTTTGAAGACCCCGGTGTTCTTGTAAATAGTGGAGAATTTACAGGGCTAGACAATGAAACAGCCAAAAAGAAAATAACCGAATATGCTGAAAAAATGGGCTTTGGGCATTCAAAAGTTCAATACATATTAAGAGACTGGTTAATTTCAAGGCAAAGATATTGGGGCGCCCCCATTCCTGTTGTATATTGCGAAAAATGCGGCGTTCAACCCGTTAAGGAAGAAGATTTGCCCGTTACATTGCCAACAGATGTTGATTTTTCGGTTCAGGGAAAATCTCCG
>DVKW01000237.1 GCA_018715855.1 Candidatus Galligastranaerophilus intestinigallinarum | reverse complement strand
TCAGGGTGATAGAACCGTTCTTGCACACAGAGGCGAAAACGCTCGTATTTTAGAAACCGATATCGATTTTGAAAAATTAAAAAATACGAGATGGATTTATTTGGCGCCGCTTGCGGGCGAATCAAACAAATTAATGGATAAAATTGCTGAATTTGCAAAAGAAAACAAAATTAAACTTGCAATTAATGCAGGCACAACGGCAATTAAAAAAGGCGAAAAATATTTTGGCAACATTATTAATTCTTGCGATATTTTAATTTTAAATAAAGAAGAAGCATCTATGCTCACAAAAATTCAAGTTCGCCCCGATACAAAAACCGAATTTTTCTCTAAAGAAAAAATTCACCCTGATATGGTTTCAATGTTTAAAAAATTGAGAAATAATAACCATTCAATCATTATAATTACAGACGGTAAAAATGGCGCAATTGCCTATGACGGGGCAAAATTTTATAAGGCTCCGGAGTTTCCTGCGGAAGTTAGAAGTACATTAGGCGCAGGTGATGCTTTTTCATCCACCTTTGTTGCCGCAATGGAAAAAACGGGCGGCAATATTGAAAAATCAATTATGATGGCATCCGTTAATTCTGCTTCTTGTGTTGAAGTTTTTGGCGCACAAGAAGGGTTAATTCCTTTTTCTTTAATTGAAGAAAAATTAAAAAATAACCCTGATTATAAGGTTGAAATTATATGCGCCTAGATAAATTCTTAAAGGTTTCAAGAATTATAAAAAGAAGAACAGTTGCAAATGAAGTTTGCGATATGGCAAGAGTTTTTGTTAATTCTAACCCCGCAAAGCCTGCAAAACAATTAAAAGAGGGCGATATAATAACAATCGAATATAAAGTTAAAACTTTAGTTGTAAAGGTTTTAAAAATTCCAACGGGAAATGTTTCCGTTAACGAAGCAGACAGCCTTTATGAAGTTGTATCGGAATAATTAAATTCCCTTTATATAAAATATAACAGCGCTTATTGTTCCCGCAATGAAACAATAATATGCGAAACATTTTAAATTGTTATTTTTCAAAAAGTTCATAAAATATTTAATGCAAAGATACCCTGTTATAAAAGATGTTACCATGCCTGAAATTAGCGCCTGATAGTTAAAATTTGCAATATCTTTAAGGTCAAATGTTAATAGGGGGTAGATAAAAGAAGCAAGCAGAATGATTGGAATGCTTAAAATAAAAGAAAATCTTGCCGCATCAAACCTTTTTAGCCCCATAAACATGGCAGATGAAATTGTCATACCCGATCTTGATAACCCCGGCATAACGGCAAAACCTTGAAAAAGCCCCACAACAAGCGCTGTTTTTATATCTGTTTTTTTATTTTCGTCCTTTTTAATTTTTTCCGATATTAAAAGAACGCATCCTGTTATTATTATAAAAATACTTACGATAAAAGGGTTTTCGGTTAAGTTATGGGCAGCTTCTTTTGTAAGCAAGCCAAAAACACCTGTTATAAACGTTGCAATCAAAATATATATTACAAATAAAAAATTGTCGCTTTTATAATTCTTTTCTTTTGCAGCCGTATAAAAATTTGATAAAATGTTTTTAATATCACCAAAGAAATAAATTATGACCGCAAAAAGGGTTGATAAGTGAATTAAAATGTCGAAAAATATTTCTTCATTTGTAACAACAATCTCAGCCCCTGTAAGCATTTTATAAAAAGCTGATGATATAACAATGTGGCCCGAGCTTGAAACGGGCAAAAATTCCGTTAAGCCCTGAACTGCCCCCATAATAATTGCTTGCAAAGTTTGCATTTTTTATTCCTTAAAATAGCTTGCACAAGATGTTGGTGTTTCATAAACGTTTACTCTTGAAACTATGGGGAATTTTTTTTCAACTTGTTCAAAAATATATTTTGCAATAATTTCAGAACTTGGTGAAACCCCTCTAAATTCTTCAAGTTCGTTTATATCTTTGTGGTCTAAGTAATCTATTATTTCATTAACGCATTTTTTTAAAACTTTAAAATCAACCAAAATGTTTGATTGGTCAAGTTTATCGCCTTTTAAGGTTACTTCAACTTTCCAGTTGTGCCCATGCATATTTTCGCATTTGCCTTTGTAATTTAAAAGGTGATGCGCTGATGAAAAACTTGTTTCAATTCTGACTTCAAACATAAAAAAATTCTATCATAAAATTATAAAAAATTATAATTTATATGTTAAAATTAGAATATGATTAGAGGACAAAGACAAGAATTTTGTATTAAATCTGCCCCGACAGATGATATTCCTTCGGTTGAAGCTGTTTTAAATTCAATGTCTAAAGACGGGTGGGATTTATATTCTATTTATGAAGGCGAATTAAACAATAAAGTTGTTTATAACATCATTTTTACCCGTGAAATTGAAATTGAAGATAATGATGATATAGACATTCAAGGCTATAAAACCGTGATGGAAAAAATGTTTTCATCAAAAGAAGAACCTTATGAACTTTGCCTTAATTTTCAAAAGAAAATAAAAGAAAAAAGAGAAAAAATTGATGAAATTAAAAACTTCTTAGATGGCGCCAAAGAAGATGAAAGAGCTGTTTTAAACGAAGAAATTGCAAAAGAAGTAGACAGGCTTAATTCTCTTAAAAAACAATTAAAAAGCTTGTTGTCGCCATCTAAAATGGCGTCTAATTTGGGTGAAGAAAGATTATCGATTTCTCTAAGCGAAGAAAACTATTGCCTAAATGACCCATACAGAGAAAAAAACCTTTTATCTCAAACAATTAAAACAAGGCAGGAACTAACAAAAGAATTAGGCTATATTATTCCAAAAGTTCAATTTCTTGAAAACAGTGAACTTGAAGATAACTCTTTTACGATTAATGTCCATGGCGTTCCTGTTATAAGCGGCTTTGCATATCCAAATTATAAGGCCTTTTATGAAGATGACTTAAATATGGATGAGTTCCCCCCTGAATCTATTACAGATATTGACCCCACAACAACAAGACCGATTATTTGGATAAAAGATGAATATACAAAAGATTATTGGACTCAAGGGTTAGGGCCAAATGAATACATTGCAAAATGTTTGAAATATTTTTCAATTAAGCATGTTAATGAAATTTTTAATTATTCCGATATGAACCGCTATATTGAAATAGTTTCGGATAACAACCCTTTAATTATAGATACAATTTTAGGCGATTTTATTTCAATCAGCGAATTAAAATATATCTTTTGTTCATTAATCAGAGAAAGAATAAGCGTTAAAGATGTTATTTATGTTTTTGAAAAAATAAACGATTTTGCAGATGATAATTCTAAAGCAGATTTATTGGAAAAATTAAGAATTTCGCTTTCTCGCCAAATTTGCTGGTCTATTAGCAATAAAGACAAAGAAATTGAAGCTTATGAACTTTCTGATGAATTAATTTCAGCATTGGAAGAAAATGCAGTTGAACCCGATGAAGGCGAATCAATAGTAAAAATTGACGGGCTTCAATTTGAAGATATGGTTAGAAAAATTGCGGAAATTTCACTTGAAAAGCCGGTTGTTTTGGTTGTGCCAAGTCATATCAGGGCGGTTGTTTTTGCTCTTGTTTCTCAGCTTTATATGGATATTCCGACAATCAGCTTTGATGAAATTGCACCTGAATTTGAACTTAAAATTTTAGGTAAAATTTAGCTGAACATCTCGCTTGTTAAATATCTTTCGCCTGTATCAGGCAAAAGAATTACAATGTTTTTATTTTCATATTTTTTTGCAATTTCAATTGAAGCAGCTAAAACCGCTCCGCTTGAAATGCCCACA
>DVKW01000236.1 GCA_018715855.1 Candidatus Galligastranaerophilus intestinigallinarum | reverse complement strand
TTTTAATTCTGATAATTTCAGCAGCCTGAATTTCAATATCAGTTGCTTGGCCTTGTGCACCGCCTAAAGGTTGGTGGATTAAAACTCTTGAATGAGGAAGCGCAAGCCTTTTGCCTTTTGTGCCAGATGATAAGAGAAAGGCACCCATAGAAGCGGCTTGGCCTAAGCAAATTGTTGAAACATCTGATCTTATATGCTGCATTGTATCATAAATTGCAAAACCTGCAGTAACAGAACCGCCGGGGGAATTTATGTATAACATAATGTCTTTTTCGGGGTTTTCGGAATCCAACAATAAAAGCTGCGCAACAACTAAGTTAGCAACCATATCATCTATCGGAGTGCCCAAGAAAATAATTCTTTCCCTTAAAAGCCTTGAAAATATATCAAAAGACCTTTCGCCCCTTGATGACTGTTCAATTACAACCGGTACAAAACTCATTTATAAATTCCTTTCATAATCCATATTATACTTATTTTGCAACAAAAGTGTTATTATTCATCAAGATATCATTCACTTTCTTGATTGCTGCCTGTTGGGTAATTGCAGTAAAGAAACGTTGATTTTTCGTAACTTCTTTCAAAATTTCTTGCGGTGTTGTTTTATATGTTTGCGCAATTTGAGAAATTTGATCAACAATATCTGCCTGTTCAATTTTAATGCCTTCAGCTTTAGCAATTTTTTCGATTATTAAAGAGTTTTTAATTCTTCTGATTGCTTCTTCTCTAGCTTGTTTTTGAACTGTTTCGCCGCTTTGAGATTCCATTATTTTGTTCCAATCTTGGCCTCTTGCTTCAGCAGCTTGTCTTGTTTCCGCAAAAACAGCTTCGATTTCTCTTTGAATCATTGCATCTTGAATATCAATTTTTGCTTCATCAACAACTTTGTTGAAAATGGCTTCCATTTTGCGTTTGTCATTTTCAATTTTTGAAGAATCATCCAAATATTTTTGAATATCGTTTTTAAGTGCTGTTGCCGTGTCGAATTTGCCAACTTTTTTAGCCAATTCATCATTTAATTCAGGCAAAATTCTTTCATTTAATTCATGAAGTTTAATTTTAAATTGTGCTTTTGCACCTTTTAATTTTTCTTCGCTGTAATTTTCGGGGAATGTTACATCAATTGTAAATTCTTCGCCTTTTTTATGCCCGATGATGCCTTCTGCAAAACCGGGGATAAAGTTTGAATGTCCTAAATCAAGCGTGTAATTTTTTCCTGAACCTCTTTCAATCGGTTCATTATTAACAAAACCTTCAAAGTCAATAACAGCTAAATCTTTATCGCCTGCGGGCCTGTCTTCTTCAATCGGCTTAATTGTAGCAAAACGGCTTCTAATAGATTCCAATTCCATTTCAAGCGCATCTTCGGGCACTTTGTATTCGTCAAATTGAATTGTTTGGTTTTTGTATTCACCCAAAGTAACTTCAGGCTTAACTTCGGCTTTTGCAACAATTGTTAAATCTTTTCCAAGGTCAAAGCTGAAAGATTCTATTGCAGGTTGAACTGCAAGGTCGAGTTTGTTTTCATCAACCGCTTTTGCAAATTCCATCGGGAATAAATCTTCAACAACCTGAACTTTAATTCTTTCAGGGCCAATGTATTTTTCAATAACACTTTTAGGAGCTTTTCCTTTTCTGAACCCGGGGATATTAACTTGTTTTGCCATTCTTGAAACAGCGTTATTATATGCTTTTTCAGCAGTTTTGGCATCAATTGTGATATCTACTTTTACTACGTTTTGTTCTAAATTTTCAATTTTTGCGGACATAAATTTACACCTTTTCTAATCCTGCAGAAAAATCTGCAATTATATTTAACTAATGACTTATTTTAGTATAACTTAAAAATAAAAAACATGGTCAATTTGATGTATAATTTAAAATTATGGATAAAAATTTAATTCTGAAT
Organism: Candidatus Galligastranaerophilus intestinigallinarum; assembly: GCA_018715855.1. Lineage (GTDB taxonomy): Bacteria > Cyanobacteriota > Vampirovibrionia > Gastranaerophilales > Gastranaerophilaceae > Galligastranaerophilus_A > Galligastranaerophilus_A intestinigallinarum. Next base: position 9,927 of record DVKW01000236.1, on the reverse strand, counting down.
AAAATTAAAAATAAAATTATTGTTTCATCTCAAGCTCAAAAAAACGAGCCTTTATACAATGAAATTGCAATGAATGCACTCATTGAAACAATTGTTGTTTTAGGAAAAACAGATTGCCTAAGACTTGCAGGCGCAAGAGATGTTAAAAACACAAAGGAAAAATTCGGTGACAGCGTTGTTGTAATTGGCATTACAAAACCCGATATAATTCCGGTTAATTACAAAGAACTTGTTTATATCACCCCGAATATTGAAGATGCAAACAGCTTAATTGAAGCAGGTGCAGACATTATAGCCTTTGATGCAACAAAAAGAGAAAGAAAAACAAGCGTTTTAGAATTAATTAATTTTATTCATTCCAAAAATAAAATGGCAATGGCAGATATTGCAGAATTTAACGAAGCAAAAGAAGCGTATGAGCTGGGCGCAGATATAATTTCAACAACACTGTCAGGCTACACCAAAAATACGGAAAATACCCCCGATACTCCCGATTTTAATTTGCTTCAAAAATGTGTAAAAGAATTAAAATGCCCTATAATTTTAGAAGGCAAAACAAAAGATTATAAAGATGTAAAACATGCCTTTGAACTTGGCGCTTATGCTGTTGTAATAGGCTCCATGGTTACAAGGCCGCACAAGATAATAGAAGAATTTAAGAAAGGTTTATTATGAAAAAACCAATCCTTGGAATAGACATAGGCGGCACAAAAATTTTCCATGCCTTAATTAATGATGAGGGAAAAATTTTAACGGAAGTTAAAAAAGAACAAACCCCAAAAACCGTTGAAGAGATTGAAAATAAATTAAAAGAAATAATAAAAGAATATGAAAACGAAACAAAATTGGCAGGCATTGCAACTGCAGGCGCCGTGAATAATTCCAACGATAAAATTTTAAGTTCAACAGGCAACCTGCCAAAAGGTTACAGAGATATAGATTTTAAAAACCTAAATGAAAATATGGAAATTTTTATAGAAAACGATGCCAACTGTGCAGCATGGGCAGAATATAAAGTTGGCGCCACAAAAGGCTATAAAAATTCAATTGTTTTAACTTTAGGCACAGGGGTTGGCGGCGGAATAATCGTAAACGGTTCGCTTCTAAAGGGAAAATCGGGTGCTGCGGGCGAAATGCATTTTAAAATGTCAACAGATAAAAAAAGGCTTTGCACATGCGGCGCTTACGATTGCTTTGAAGCTTATGCATCAGGAAGGGGCTTAAAATTAACCTATGAAGATATAACGGGTGAATGCCTTTCAACTTATGAAATTATTCAAAAATACGATAAAAAAGAAGAAAGCGCCATTAAAACTCTTGTTAAATGGAATGAATATATTGCAATAGGGGCTTTAGGGTTAAATAATATTTTTGATACCGATGTTATTGCCTTTTCAGGCTCTATGGCACAATTTGCAGATATTGAATATATAGAAGAATATGTAAATAAATATACGGTTACAACGCCAACCAAAATTGCAATTGCAAAAGCAGGAAATTATTCGGGCGTAATTGGCGCAGGGCTTGTTGCATTTGAAAAAACAAAACAACTGGACTAAAAGTATAATAATTATTTATTAAATAAAAAGGGTTTTACTCTAACTCAAACAGATTAGAATAAAACCCTAAATGTTTAATATTATTTTTCATAACTTGGCAAAATTATTTTCCCTTGCCAAGTTCAACTGCTCTTATACAGGTTTTTTCAACAGTTTCAAAAAGAACTTTTTCAATATCGGATTCAATTAAAACTTTGTTTCCTTCTGCAGTTGTGCCGTTTGGGGTTGTTACTGCGGTAATTAAATCTTCAGGAGTTTTATTTGTTTCCATAATCATTTTAGCAGCACCCAAGGCGGTTTGAGCGGATAATTTAAGCGCAACATCATAATTAAGCCCCAAAACTTCACCGGCACGTGCAATTTTATCAATAATATAATAATAAAATGCAGGGCCTGAGCCTGAAACAGCCGTTACTGCATTAATTTGGGTTTCATCCAATGAAATTGCCAAACCCAATTTTGAAAATAAATCCAAAACAAATTGAAGGTCATCATCCGTTGATTTATTTCCCCTGCAAACAACGCTCATTCCTTCATTTACCATAGCGGGGGTGTTTGGCATAACACGAATAATTCTTGAATTTGGCAAGTTATCTTCATATTTTTGAATAGTAATGCCGGCTAAAATTGAAATAATAAGCTTATCATCTGCAACATCTTTTAAATTAGATAAAACATCATCAACAACAAAAGGTTTTGTTGCAACCAAAATGTTTGAGACATTTTTAGCTAAAGTTTTAACGTCAACAACGGCATTAATTTTAAGTTCTTCTGCAGCTTCTTTTAAATGTTCAAAATTAACGTCATAAGCATATATATTACAAGGCTTAATAAAGCCCGAATTAATAACACCCTTGCATATAGCCGAAGCCATTTTCCCAAAACCTATAAACCCTAAATTCTTTGTCATAATGCCTCGCTCCTTATATAAACTTGACAGCAGTTTTTGTCTAAATTATCATAATAAATACTGTAGTAAAAATCAACATCAAGGAGTAAATATAATGCGTCGCACATTAGAAGGCACAAAAAGAAAAAGACAAAAAGTTTCAGGTTTCAGAGCAAGAATGGCTACTCCTGAAGGACAAAAAACAATTAACAGACGCCGTGCTAAAGGCCGTCATAAAGTAGCAATTGTTGCAAAAAACCGTGCTTAATAAAAGAAACAGATTAAAAACAAACTCATCATTCAAAGCAACATACTGCCAAAACAGGGTTGTTTCTGATGAGTTTTTTGTTTTATTCGCGGGAAAAAACAAGCCTGATTGCAACTATGAGCCTAAAATCGGCTTTGTTGTAAGCAAAAAAACAGATAAAAGAGCGGTTGTAAGAAACAAAATTAAAAGAAGGATGAGAGAAAGTTTCAGAATTTATTTAAAAGAAAAAGAAATTCCTTATATGAGCTTAATTTTAACCGCTAAAGAAAATGCTAAAAATATTAATTTTGAAATTACATTAAAAAGTGTTTACAAACTGATGGATAAAATGGCAAACAAATTTATTCAGGAGTATTATTAAATTCATAATGAACGCTTTAATTGAAACATACGATATAAAAAACAGCAATCAAAAGCTTCAAAAGCCGAATTTTGACACAAAAATCGGCAGAGAATTTTTAGCGTTTTACCTTCAAACAAAATTCAAGCAAATTTTAAATTTTGACAAAAAAAATGACGAGCATTTATTTTTAGAAGTTAAAAATGATTTTATCCCCAATTTTTTAAACCGCTTGGTTAATTACCCCAATATGAAAATTTTAATCGGCATAACAGGGGAATCTGCCTCGGGCAAATCTTCAATTTGCAATGAAATTCAAAAAATTATAAACGAATTTAATATGCCGATAACAATTATTAATGCTGATAATTATTTTAGAGATATCTCAGATTTAATTAAAAAATACGGCACTTTCGACAATTTAAGAGATAACGGGCATGATGTGGATGCACCAGAGAACTTTAGGCTTGAACTTTTAGCAGAACATGCCTATGACCTTAAAAACGGCAAAGACATTAAAGCACCTAAATATTTAACAAATGGAACGGGGGTTTCCGTTTTAAATGCAATTGATGTTAAAACAAATAAAATTGTTGTTATTGAAGGCATGGCAACAATGTTTGAGCCTGTAAGAAGCTTGTTTGACATTAAAATTTATGTTGAAACAACAAGAAAAACAAGAAGAAAAAGGTTCTTAGACAGAGCCGCTGAAAGAAACCAAGACAAAGAAAATGCCTATAAACATTGGGATTATGTTGAAAAAGCAGGTGCAAAATATATTAAACCCGCTAAAGATTTTTCAGATATTGTTGTTAACGGGGAATGCAGCCTTGAATATTTTGTTCAGGTAATTGAATTTATTAACCATATTACAAATTGTTTTAGCGAAGTTGAATAATTTTTTCTTTTAAAAAATCAATTAAGGGTAAAATATTCTTTTTTAATTCTTCAAAATCGCCATCATTATTTAAAACGTAATCAAACCCCTTGTAATTATCAAGTTCAATTTCTGTTAAATCATTTGTATTTGTAATTATTCCACGTTTACTTCTTGTTTCAAAGCTTGCTTCAACCCTTATTAAAATGGCGCCTGCGGCCTTAAACACTTCTGCTTCGTGGATTAACCTTACATCAGGCACAATAACATTTTTATCTTGCTCGATAATTTTATTCAGCCAAAAATCAGGGTGAATATTCCTGCCTTCGTTTCCAAGTTCAATTAGGCCTGTTCTGTATTTTCCTTTATTGGCTTCAATTTCTTCAAATGTCAGATTATTTCTTTTTCCATATTCAAGCTTAATAGCATCAGCAATTCCAATTCGAATAAAACTTGGAAAGGCTTCTAAAACAAGCTTTGCAGCTGTATCTTTACCAGAATATTGTTTTCCTGAAAAGCAAATTATATTTTTCATATACAGATTATATCAAATTATATACATAAAGAAAAATCGCAATTAATAAATTGCGATTAATGCCTTTTTCTCCATAAGTCCCAAAGCCATAGTAGCGGCTTTTATAAAATTCTTGCTTTTAGTGTCGTAGTAAGGGTTTTAGTAGTTTTTTCTTACACCTTTATAAAAACATTTGATATATACGAATTTCATATTTTGTATATAATGTTACATTTCTTAATATTAAGAAACTAAAAAGGCAATTTTAAAAAGTATATTTTTTTTATATACATGTACGAGAGATTACAAAGTTACAAAAGAGAGATTAAAGAAAGATTGGAGTAAAGACCAATGGGCTGGGTAACACTGTCACTCAGAAAAATGGTCTTGACTCAAAGAGTATCACAATTAGAAAACAGATTACTTCACTTGAGTCAGGAACAACAAACATTAGCTAACAGCTCGGCATATACCGAGAGGGCTATTGGTCTTGAAAAACAAGACGCTTATTCATCTCTTATGAATAACTACTCCGGCAACTTGACAAATATATCTGATTTTGTATCAACGGGAGACGCAAGCGACCCTGCGACATTAATTCAATATCAAGTACAATTGCAACAATCACAACTTGATTATATGTACAACAAAATGGTGATTGATTCAGTATTTACACAAAAAGAACAATCGCTGCAAGATCAGGTAAACAACAAACAAACATATCTTGAACTTGAACAGGAACAGGTAGAAACCCAATTAGAAGCGGCAAGAGCCGAACTTGAACAGTTAGATGAAGCTTGTTCACAAGATATTCAATCAAGTACGATTAGCTTAGTATAACGATAAAACGATAAAACACCACAAGAAAAGGAAAAAGGAGAACACACTATGGGCTGGGCAGCATTATCACTTAGAAAGATGACGCTCAAACAAAGAATCAACAACTTGGAACAAAGGCTTGTAAACATAAGCCAAGAGCTCCAATCAATGTATGATTCGTCATCTTACGCACAACAAGCATTAGGCGTTGAAAAAACGAATGCACTTTCAAATTTACAACAAATTTATTCTAACAACACATCTTCAATTGCAGGCGCTTATCAAGGCTCAACTGATACAGATTCATTGAACCAATATAACCAAGCTTTGCAACAAGAACAATTATCTTTGATGTATAACCAAATGATTCAAAATTCATTGTTCACTGCAAAAGAATCTGCAATGCAAGATTCAATAAACCAAGCAGAAACACAATTACAATTAGAACAAGAACAAATTGAAACCCAATTGGAAGCAGCAAGAGCAGAATATGATTCATTAGACCAAGCTTGCTCACAAGATATTCAATCGGGCGCAATTAAATTAATCTCATAAAGTCTGATTAGTAATTCATGCTTGTTTAAACTATAATTTTGGTTATGAAAATAATCGATGAGTTTAAAAAAGCAAACATTGAAATTCTGTATGAAAAGGCAGATATATACCCATATGCCTTTGATACGGCACCTATGAAAGAGGATGTTGTTCTTCCCCTTCTGGTTGCACTGCCACATTCAACAGAAGATGTTCAAAAAATTGTAAAAATCTGCATTAAAAATGATTTAAAAATAATTTCAAGAGGAGCAGGCACCTGCCATACTTCAGGCTGCAAGCCGACAAAAAATTCAATTGTCATACATTTTAGCAAAATGAATAAAATTCTTGAAATTAACAAAGAAAATTTAACAGCAATAGTGGAATCCGGTGTTATCGTCGGTCAACTTCAAAGTGAGGTTGGCCGTTTTGGTTTGTTTTTTCCGCCCGATCCTTCAAACCTTAAAGTTTCAACCATAGGGGGCGCAATTTCGCTATCATCAGGCGGTGCAAGAGCTTTTAAATATGGCACAACAAAAGATTACATTTTAAATGTAGAAGCAGTTTTAGCGGACGGCTCAATAATTCAAACGGGCAAAAACGTTGCAAAAAATGTAACAGGGTATAATTTAACACAATTATTTGTTGGTTCTGAAGGCACATTGGGAATTATTACAAAAGCAACTTTAAAGTTAATTCCAAAGCCTGAAACAACACTTGTTACAATGGCATATTTTAACAGCATAGAAGAAGCTGCAATTGGTGTTAATAACATAATAAATTCGCTTCTTATGCCAAGCACAATTGATTTATTGGACAGAAACACAATTGAAACAATTGAAAAATTTAACCCTTCAGGCTGGCTTTCTTATGAAGCTATGTTATTAATTGAATTAGACGGCAATTTAGATGAAATTAAAAGAAAGAATGAAAAATTAAAAGAGGTTTTAATAAATTCTAAGGCAGATAAAATAATTCAAGCAACAAATGAATTTGAAAACGAAAAAATTTGGAATGCAAGAAGAAGTGCATTTGCCTGCACCGCCAAATTAAAACCGAATGTCGTAACAGAAGATGTTGTTGTTCCAAGAAATAATATTGTTCCTTTGATTAATGAAATTAAAAAAATGTGCGAAGAAAACAACATAACAGTTTGCATTATGGGCCATGCGGGCGATGGAAACATTCACCCCAATTTTGCTCTGGATTTTTCGGATAATGATGAGATGAAAAGGTTTAAAAAAGTAAAAGATAAACTTTTTGAACTTGCGGTTAAAATGGATGGCACATTATCCGGTGAGCATGGAATAGGCTCTGAAAAGAAAGAATATCTTGATATGGCACTTGATAAAACAAGCTATTATTATATGAAGAAAATAAAAGAAGTTTTTGATAAAGACAACAGGTTAAATCCGGAGCTTATGTTTTAAAAATGGATTTTTTTACTTTCAAAAAATATTTAAAAGAGCTTTTAATTCTTGCCCTGCCCATTTTAGCGGGCAACATAGGGCAAATGCTTATAAACCTTGGAGATGTTTATGTAGCAGGGCATTTTAACACAAACACGCTTGCTGCAATAAGCGTTGCAAGCGCAATTTTTATGACGTTTATTATCCCGGGAATTGGCCTTTGCGCCGCAGTTACGCCCGTTTTATCAAACTATAGAGGTGAAAAGAAGCCTGTTAAAAGGCTTTTTGGCATTACAATTATATTCTCGCAAATTCTTGCAATATTATTTTTTATTCTTTTGTGGCTGACAATTCCTTTAGTATATAAAATAGGGCTGTCAGGCGAGATCATTCAAGATACGATTGATTACCTTAAAGTTTCATCGCTTTCAATTTTTGGAATATTTTTATATTCGGCCTTAAAAGAATTTTTACAATCCCATGAAATTGTTCTTTTCCCGAATGTTATGATGGGTTTGTGCGTTTTTATAAATATAGCGCTTAATTTTATTTTTACTTTTGGCTATGGGTTTATTCCTTCAATGGGAACAATCGGCCTTGCTATTGCAAGCTTAACCGTCAGAACATTACTTGCAGCTGCAGTATTCATTTATTGCATGGGCTTTTTAAAAAGAAGCAGATTTAAAAATATTAAACGCTATGCAAAAGATTTAATCAAAATTGGGCTGCCTATTGCAGGCGCTATGTTTATTGAATTTTTAGGGTTTAATTTTGTGGCTGTTTTTGTCGGCAAATTTGACCCCATTTATGCAGCTTGCCACAACATAATTATTTCAATTACAAGCCTTGCTTATATGATACCGTTTTCCGTTTCAAGCGCATTATCTGTTAAAGTGGGGTATGCAAACGGAAGCAAAAACATTCAAGATATTAAAAAATATACCCTTACATCTTTTATTTTTATCTTAATTTATGCTTTTATAACGGTTATTTTATATTTGGTATATAAAGAACCTGTTATGAGAATTTTTTCAAAAGATTTAGAGGTTATAAAAACAGGCGCTTCAATTATGGTTATAGTGGCAGGGTTTGTAACGTTTGACGGCATTCAATCGGTTTGTATAGGGGCGCTTAGGGGCTTAAAACAAACCATGCAAATTTTAATTGTAATGTTTTTAAGCTATGCCATTTTAAGCATACCTTTAGGGCTTATTTTGGCATACAAATTTAACCGCATATTGGAAGGTTTTTGGCTTGGCTTAGCAATAGGCATTTTTGTTGCAGCAATAATTTCTGGCGGCATTTTGATTAAAAAATATTTTAATTTAAAGAAAAAATTTATAGTCAACAGATTATAATATTCCGTTCAATTTGAATAAAGGATATTTAAAATATCTTTTATTTATGAAACAAACCGAAGATGAATTTTCACAACTTGCAAAATTAGCAAAAAACGGAGATAAAGAAAGCTTAAAAAAGCTTTTATTAAAAACAGAGAAATTAATTTATATTTCTCTTTATTACCTTGCAGAAAATAACTGCGAATTATCCGATGTTATTCAAGAAAGTTTACTTAAAATATCGAAGAATTTAAAAAAATTAAACGATACAAAAGCTTATAAAAGCTGGGCAAACAAAATTGCAATAAGATGTTTTTATGATTACAAAAGAAAAAATAAAAAAAGCGAAAATTGCAGCCAAATTAGCCAAAATGATAAAATATTAACAAATATAATTTGTGAAAAACAAAAAGAACCTATTGAAAACTGCATAAATTCAGAACTTGTAAAAGTAATAAAATCATCAATTTCAAAGCTCAATGAACCATATAAGCTGGCAATTATAATGCGTGAATTCGAAGGGCTTTCTTATGATGAAATTGCAAAATTAACAAAAACAAATGTAGGAACCGTAAAATCAAGAATTGCAAGGGCAAGATGCCAATTAAAAGAATACATTAAACCGTATATGGAGTAAAAAATGCTGACGGGCGAATTAAAATGCAGCGATATAAATAAACTTTTAATCAGATATATAAATTTTGATTTAAACAAAAAAGACAATTTAAGAGTGGCAATTCACCTTAGAAATTGCCCAAAATGCATGGAAAAATATTCCCATATATTAAAAAGAAAAAACGAATTAAAAAAGATTTTTATTGAAATAGAGAAAAAATTAAGAATGCAAAATGAAATTTCAAGCTATGTTGATAAAGAATGCGAAAAAGAAAGCAGATTTATAATTGAAGCAATGCTTTTGTGCGATGAAGATTATAAAAAAGAATTATTGGAACTTAGAAATTTGCAAAATATATTTAAAAAAACGGAAGAAATTATTCTTGAAAATAAAAAAACAAATTTCACAAACAAAATTCTTGCAAGAGAAAGGATAAGAAAATACGAAAAAAGAAAGTTTTTAAACAAAATTATTCCGCTTTTTCCACATTTACGCCATGCGCTTGCAAAATTTGTATGAAATTATTTGCAGCTTGCCTTTGAATATCTCTCGGCACAACCCTTAAAAGTTCTATTGTTAAAGAAAGTGTAGGGTCATGGTCATACCAGCGGTTTCCCTTTATCATCGGTTTTACTATTGAATAAAACCTTTCTATTGCATCTTTTGAAACTCTTTCTTCAACTTTTTTTAAAAAGATTTCAGCTTGGTTTTTCAATTCATCGGGGTATTCCCTTAAAAGGTCAACCACCTGCAAAAGCAATG
>DVKW01000235.1 GCA_018715855.1 Candidatus Galligastranaerophilus intestinigallinarum | reverse complement strand
CGCCCGTACCTGTGCCAACTTGGTCTAACAATGCTTCAGATGCATTGCCAAGGCCGACAAGCATGCCGCCAACGGTTCTGCCTACGTTACCTAAGGTTGAACCAACCAAAGTAAATGGCATTTCAATAAATCTTATAATGCCGTTTACATCTTTTTGTTTTTCAATTCTTGCGGTTAAAACTTGTTTTGGCAACGGGTGTTTGCAGCCGTTGCAATCAACAATTTCGGTGAATGCAAGTTTAAGTGCGCCGTCATCACATTTAGACGGCCTTACAACTTCTGTTACTTTGCCGTTTACTCGGCTTCCGCAAGGGAATGTAACACCGTCTATTGTAATTTCGTGTTTTGTAACTGCTGCAAATCTTTCACCTACGTTTGCGTTTTTAGCGTTAATTATATCTTTCATTTCTAAAGATAAAGTAGGAATGCAAACGGGTGTTTCTTTTTCTACATAAGTTGTTTTAGAAGGGCCGATTGCCGTTTTTGTTTGAGCAGTGTCATAGCCCCCTGCAATTCTTACGTTTTGAAGCATTGATGATATTTCGGCACGTGTTGCATTGTCTTTTGGCCTAATTTTATTGGGTGTTTGGCTGTCTTTTAGGGCGCCGTTATCAATTGCTTTTGCAACATGTTCTTTTGCCCAAGCGGGAACTTGGTTGCCGTCTTGATATTTGCTTAAAATTTCATCAGCTTTGCAAGCATCCATCGGGCAGTTTACGCCTTTAGATAAAATGCTCATAGCTTCGCATCTTGTAATTGGGCTGTTTGGCATAAATTTACCGTTCGGGTGGCCTGCTAACATATCGGATGAAACACCTTTATTAATTGCTTCATATGCCCAGTGGTTTTTCGGAACATCTTTAAAATCGCCGGAAGCAGTTAAGGGTGTGTTTTCAAGGTTATAGCCCTTTACAACCATTTGCGCCATTTCAGCACGTGAGATATTTTTATTGGGTTTAAACATATTATCAGGATATCCCACAACAACGCATTGGTCTGTTAAGCGGTTAATATCGCCTGATGCCCAATAATTGTTTGGAACATCGGGGTATTTTTGATCAAACATGCCGGAAGCGCCACCTGTCATACAGCCGCAATCAGATTTAGAATTGCAGCAAGGTTCCATTTCTTTGTAGATAGCCTTCATTGTGTTTGGTGATTGAATGTTTGGTTCAGGACAGCAAGCGCTTTTTGGAAGAATTTTTTCATCTAAAATTGGGGCTGCTGCACCTGTTATGCAGTTATCTTCAATTGGAACACCCGCAATTACACCCATTTTTGAATCTTTAATAATTGCTGAATTGTTTGCTTCACCTACAACTGCATTGTTTGCGGTTGAATAAACAGAATTAGGGTAGGTATAAGTTTGAAGGTTTGTGTTTACTTTGCTATCATCATAGCAAGGTTTTGCACATTTATCTTTTTTGCATTTGCAATCATCCATTGCCTTTTGGCAAGGGTCGCACGGTGCTGCTGCCCCCGTTTCGCACGGGTCGCACTTCTTTTTTTTTGCCTTTTTACATTTGCATTTGTCTTTTTCTTGTTTGCATTTTGAACAAGTTGCAGTGTCAGGCGTTACCTTTTGAACTGATTCAACAGGGCAAGCGCCACCTGTCGGGCATGCAGCAAAACTTACAGGTACCGTAAAGGCAAAAACGGTAGCAACTAAAGTAGCTGTCAAAAAGAATTTTTTTGTGGTCATCTTTCCTCCTTTTATTAAAGAAATATTTTTGTTCATGCAAAAAGTGCATAATTAACTATTTAGCTTTAGTTGAATTATGCACTTTTAAAATATTATCTTCATTGCCTCTATAGACTATCTTTGTGGGTTATTTAATTTTGTTTTATAGTCCCATCCGATATTTTTTTGCTAAAAAAGGCAAGGGGGTTGGATTTTACGGATATTATGAGAAAAGGGTTAGAAAGTTCCTTCAATTTCTTTAATAATATAATCGCTGACCCAAACAAAGTTTTTGTTTGCATCTGCCAATTGTCTTAAAGGTTTAATTGCATTTTCACCGATTCTAATTAAGCTCATAGCGGCAACGCCCCTTTGAACGCCTTTTGAACCGGTTAATTTGTCAATAAGAAATTCAATTGCTAAATCGCCATAGCTTACAATTTCATTTTCAATTGCGCTTTTTAGGCTGTTATCTGCGCTGTTTAATTTTTCAAATAAAGTTGAAAGTTCAAATTTAATATCTTTAATTTCTCTAATTGTGCTTGTGGCGATTACTGCTTGCATCTCTTCTCCTTTATCAAGATTTCTTATATTTTGAATTATAAGTGAAAAAAAACCTAAACCCGTTTTTTTTAATATAATCTTTATATCAAAGTAAAGGTTTATAAAGATTACCCCCGATAATCTAATTGCAAGCTATTTTGCACCCTTTTATATTTTTTAAAAAGGAGGGTTTTATGCAAGATAAAATTAAAAATATTAACGCAAGGCAAATTTTAGATTCAAGGGGAACTCCCACAATTTCTGTTGAAATTGAACTTAATTCAGGGTTAATATCGCAAGCTTCAGTTCCATCAGGCGCATCAACAGGAATTAATGAAGCTTATGAATTAAGAGATGATGAAAAAACCGTTTATATGGGACGTGGTGTTTTAGGTGCAGTTAAAAATGTTAAAGAAAAAATATCTAAGGCATTAATCGGAACATCAATTTTAGAACAAAGAAAAATAGATGAAATTTTAATTGAACAAGATGGCACACAAAACAAAAAAAACTTAGGTGCAAATGCAATTTTAGGGGTATCTTTAGCAAGTGCAAGGCTTGCTTCAAAATTTTTAAATATTCCTTTATACAAATATTTAGGCGGAATTAACGGAAACATTTTGCCAACCCCTATGGTAAACATTTTAAATGGCGGCGTTCATGCTGATAATAACCTTGAATTTCAAGAATTTATGATAACGCCAACAGGTGCAGACAGCTTTCATTTGGGGCTTAGAATGGCGGTTGAAACATTTTATTCCCTTAAAGAAATTTTAAAAAAAGAAAATATGATAACCTCTGTCGGTGATGAAGGCGGTTTTGCGCCAAACCTTAATTCAACAAGAGAAGCTCTTGATTTAATAATTGAAGCAATCAATAAAGCGGGCTATTCAACAGAAGAAATTAAAATTTGCTTGGATGTTGCATCAAGCGAATTTTATAATGACGGCATTTATGAAATAAAATCCGAAAATTTAAAATTAAACAGTATGGAGATGGCAACATATATTCAACATTTAATTGAAGATTACCCGATTATTTCAGTTGAAGACCCAATGGCAGAACAAGATTATGAAGGTTGGAAAATTATAACAAATAAATTGGCTCAAAAATGCCTTCTTGTGGGCGATGACCTTTTTACAACAAATGTAAACTTGTTGGCGGAAGGCATTGAAAACGATTTGGCAAATGCAATTTTAATTAAACCAAACCAAATTGGCACATTAACTGAAACTCTTGATTGTATTAAATTAGCAAAAATAAACGGATATAAAACAATAATTTCACACCGTTCGGGTGAAACCGAAGATAGTTTTATTTCTGATTTAGCGGTTGGTGTTAATTCAGGGTTAATTAAAACAGGTTCAATTACAAGGTCTGAAAGGAATGCCAAATATAACAGGCTGCTTGAAATTGAAGGCGAATTAAACAAAGAATTTCAAGGCTGCAGGGGAGATGGCGCCAAATATTTAGGTTATGGCAGTTTTAATAATAAATTTTTAAAATGGAATTTGTGCAATATGAATTGTAACAAAAGAAATTAATTTCAAATATTAAAAAATAACCGGATAAATTATCCGGTTATTTTGTATTTAAAGTTTTTAAGCAATAGTGTCTAAATTATTGCCTGTTGTTGAATTAAATTTGTCTTTAGCGCCTTGCTGCAATTTCAAAACATTGTTAATTGCTGCCATATAATCGCTTCTAACGCTTCTTTGTGGCTGAATTGCAGGCTTATTTCCGGTAAAGCCCTCTGAACTTTTACCTGCCTTACCGCCTTTAAAAACAACATTCTGCTGAATTGGACTTATCATAACAACTTCCCCCGTATGTATAAAACATGAAATGAAAAAAAATTGCGCTAATCAACACAAAAAATCTTCACCCACATTTCACTTTTATATTACCACATTTTTGTTTTTTTGAACAGTACCCCATTTAACTTATTTTAATCGGGAGCAAAATTATAAAACTTGTGGCTTTTTCCCCGTTTTTCAATTGTTTTGAAGTAAATGTAATTTTTCCTTCGTGCTTTTCTATAATCTTTTTACAAATTGCAAGCCCAAGGCCTGTTCCTTCGCCCACTTTTTTTGTTGTAAAGCCTGCCAAGAAAATTTTCTTTTTGTCATTTTCTTTAATTCCAAAGCCGTTATCCGTTATTTTAATTTCAAGAAAATTATCTTTTTTATTTGTTGAAATAATAATTTTTCCTATCTTTTCAGGGTTTTCTGCTTTTTCTTTTTCAATGCTTTGAATTGCATTCATCAAAATGTTCAAGAAAACCTGATTTAGCATATTAGGGTAGCAATCAATTTCTTCTATTTCGCCATATTCCTTAACAATTTGAACTCCTTTTTTTGTTTTGTGCCTTAAAATTTCTAAAGTAAGGTCAAGTTCTTTGTTAATGTCGGCGCTTTGTTTAACTGTTTCATCAAGCCTTACAAACCTTTTTAGAGAATGAACCAAGTTTGTAATTCTTTTAATTGCTTCTTTATCAATGCCGTTTATACCTTCAAAGGTTTCAAATAAATCAGAATCTATATTTTCTTTAATTGAATTTGTTAATTTATATAAAATTTCGTTGTTAGCTGAAATTGAAGCTAAGGGCGTATTTATTTCATGGGCAACAGATGCTATTAATTGCCCTAAAGATGCCATTTTTTCAGAATTTATAAGCTGCAATTGGGTTTCTTTTAATTCGTTTAAGGTTTTTTGAAGTTCTTCTTTTTGTTTGTTTACTTCCATAAATAAACTTGCGCTTAAAATTGCGTTTGAAACCTGCATTGAAATGCTGACCAATAATTCCCTTTCTTCTTCCGTTATATTTTTTTTGGATGTGAAAATAACAATAACAGAAAATAATTCGCCTCTTTTATAAATTGGCATGATAATTCTATTTAAGCTTGTTTTCATAGGGGTTTTAGACTTATCATGGTCTTTTAAGCTCATCATTATATTGGGCTGGTTATTTTGAATGGTATCTAAAATTTTGTTTCCGAAATATAAAATTTTATCGTTTGGTTTTTTATTTTCCGGATAATTAAATTCAACTTCAAATTCGTTTTCATTAATTTTTTTAGCGTAATAAAGCTTGTTTGCGCCAAAAATGATACTTAATTCTTTTAAGGTGGTTTTAATTAATGTTGTTATATCAAGAGTTTTAGAGAGGCTTGTTAAAATTCTGTTTAATAGAGCCATTTTAACCGCTTGGTTTTGCGCTTTTGAATTAATGTTTGAAAATTCTTGGTTTTGAATTTTTAATTTTTCGTTTTCTTCAAAAATTTTCTCGCACTCTAAATCTTTTGTGCAGTCGTAGAAATAAATTATTCGATATTTTTTAATTGAAAAAGCTTTTATAACAAAATATAAAAATTTGTTTTCCGTTTTTTGGTACATGCCATAAGTTACATAAGACAATTTTGATTCAACTGCTTCATCAAACGGGGTTTTTGTAATGTCGCCATCTAAAATGCAAAAATCGAAATGAAATTTGTAGCCTATTTTTTTTAAATTTTTAATATCATTTGAATTTGTTTTTATATTAAAAACATTCTGGCACGCTTTGTTTTGGTAAAACGTGCCTTGAATTGTATCATAAATTATTATTGGTTCTTTTAAATTGTGATAAAAACTTCTTAAAAGACTGCTCATCTAAAATGTAAATTCATCCGTTGGTTTTTTAACATAAAAGCCCAGGCCAACAGGTTTGAAGCTTGAATTTTCGGTTTTTAGAGCAAAATTTTCTTTGTTTAATTCATTCACCTTTTGTCTTAAGGTTTCGTTTTCTGTTTTTGCTTTAATTAATTCAACAATAACTTCATCAAGCCCGTCTAATTTTTCTGATAAAACATCTGTAATTTTATTAATCACATTGTTTTCAACAGCATCTATTCTTTTAATAAAAGCAGCTTGAACGTTTGCATTAATTGGTTCAAGTTTTATAGAATCATTTTTTACAGGTAAGCTTTTTTGAGGGGCAAAATTTTCTTCTGCCATTGAAACTTCTTTTTCTTTCATTTCTGCTTTATTTCTTAAAATTGATTCATCTCTTAATTTTTTCAATTTATTTTCTTTTGTGCGAGCTTCACTTGCAAAATTGTCAGCCCCTTGAAGGCTTCTTTCTTCTTGCAATTTTTTTGTA
>DVKW01000234.1 GCA_018715855.1 Candidatus Galligastranaerophilus intestinigallinarum | reverse complement strand
ACTCTTTGAATTTCTGTTTTAAACCCATCTAATGATTTTTTAATATTTTTTGGTTCTGTTCCAATGTATAAAGTAAAATGCGCGCCGTCTTTTAAGGTTTTGTAGCTGCTTCAACGGTATATGCAAGGCCTTTTTTATATCTTAATTCAACAAAAAGCCTTGATGATAGCCCTGCACCCCCTAATAAACTGTTTAATACATTTAATTTGGCGCAATCTTTTGTGTTTATACCATCTACCACCCAGCCTTGAAAAATTTGGGCTTGTTTTGCATCATTTTTTTCTATTTTAACTAAATTGCCTTTGTTTTTTGGCGCAGGGTTATATTTAATTTCAACATCATTTTTTTGCATAAAAGGAAGTGAGCCTGTAAGCAAATTAAAAAGCTTTTCTTTATCTTTAATTCCTGTTGTAACAGAAATTATTTTTCTTCCCGATAAAAGTTCTTTTTGGTAATTTTTAACGTCTTCAATTGTAACGTTATCAATTGTTTCTAAAATTTTTGTGTTTGTAATTCCATATTTATGGCCTTTGAATAATTCCTTGTAATAAGCATCCGATGCCTTAGCAGACGGTGTATCCATTGATGCCGTTGTTTCATTTTTGAATTTAAAAATTTCTTTATTCAATGTTTCAAATGTTGAATTTTGCATAAAATCATTAACTGAATTTAGCGCAAATTCAAGGTCTTCATCAAGGCAAATAATTGAAACCTTTAAAAAATCTGCCCTTGAATCAACCGTCACTTCAATTCCGTGGTTTTCTAATTCCGTTGCAATTTCTTCTGCCGTTTTTGTTTTTGTGCCTTGCAAAAGAAGATTTCCAAGCATTGTGTGAACGCCTTCTTTTGTTTGTTTTTCCGTTGATAAATAAAGATAAACGGCAGTTCTTGGAGTATTTTCAACATTTTCATAAACTATATTTGTATTATTAAATTCAATAAATTCCATTTTTAAAATCCTTATTTTTCAGGCATTAAGATACTAATAGAAGCGTTTTCTTTTGCAAGAATTGTTTTTGCAATTTGAGATATGTAGTTAACATCTATTTCATCAAGCATTTTTAAATATTGCCCTGCAAGTTCCAAATTGCCAAAAACAGTCATAAATTCACCGATTAATTCACCTGTGGCTGAAACTGTTTCAGATTCTTGAGCAAAATTAACTTTGGCAAATTTTTTGGCTTTTTCAAGTTCTTCTTCTTTAATAATTTGAAGTTTATCAAGTTCTCTATTCACATCTTTAATAACTTCATCTTTTTTATCTGCATCAAAGTTAATATCAATTAAGAAACAATCGCCGTCTTTTAATTGGTAATGCGAAGCGCCAACGCCATAAACGTATGGTTCTTTAACATTTTCAATTAAATTTGTATTTAATCTTGAACTTTTTCCTTCGCCTAATATTGTGGTTAAAAGGTCAAGCGCTATTGTTTCTTTTAAATTTTTAGGCGGGTTTGCAAGAAAACCATACATCATAAAGCCGGTATTAATATGTGCTTTGTTTATAACCGTTTTTGGGTTTTTAATTTTGGTTTCGGGAATTTGTTCATCCGGTGTCAGCCTGTCAAATTCGCCAAAATCTTGAAATTTAAATTCATCCAAAACGCTTTTAATTGCAAAATCATCGTCAAAATCGCCCACAATAACGGTTGTCATGTTGCTTGGCGTGTAGAAAGATTTATAATATCTGAAAATTTCATCTCTTGAAATTGTTGCGATTATTTCTTTTGTGCCGATTACATCTCGCCTGTAGGGGTGTTTTTCATACATAATTGCATTTAGCGCATTGTAAACTTTTCTCCAGTTCGCATCTTGCCCCATTCGAATTTCTTCAATAACAACGCACCTTTCACGTTTTTCTTTGGGTTCTTCGCCGTTTATATCAAAGGTTGGCCCAATTTCATTATCTGGAATTAACGGGTTTATCATCATATCAGCGTGCATATGTAGTGCAAGAGAAAAATGTTCCGTTGGAATTGTTACATAATAAAATGTGTAATCTTTCCAAGTGGCAGCGTTTATTATGCCCCCTTTTCTCTCTAAAGTTTTGTCAAATTCGCCAGCTTTATATTTTTCCGTTCCTTTAAACATAAGGTGTTCTAAAAAGTGGGAAACACCGTTGTTATGGTCGTTTTCATTAATTGAACCTGTTTTTACCCAAGTGCTTATATTTATCATGGTGCTTTTTTTGTGGGCTAAAACAAGCTTGTGGCCGTTTTTAAAGGTAAGAATTTTAACTTTTTGAGATAAATAAGGATATTCAACCTCTTCTATATTTATAATGTTTTCCATTTGGTTTATAAATCCTTTCTTAGGGCTTTTGCGCCTTTTTGGTATATATGTTTAATTTCTTTTTGGGTTTTTGTTGTGTTAATTGTAACAAGCGCCCTTAAACAAAGTGGCATTGAACCCACAACTTCCATTTCACGGTAACACATCATAGGAACGGTATCAAAACCAAGCTCCAATCTTGCATATTTTGCGGGGAAATCTTGGTTTATATCTGATGTAACCGTGAAAATTATAAAAGCAATGTCTTCTTTATTAATGGAATTAACATCCATTATTTCTTTAATTAAATCTATTGTTGCTTTTTTTATTTCCTCTTTGGAATTATGAGTTAAGGTTGTTGCCCCTCTTATTCCCCTTGTGTACATGAAATTATATCCCCTTTTTTGATTTTTGAGCCTAAGCTCCAATTATAGGCAGACATTAAATTTTTGCCTTCCGGTTTAACTTCTTCTATTAAAATTGC
>DVKW01000233.1 GCA_018715855.1 Candidatus Galligastranaerophilus intestinigallinarum | reverse complement strand
GGTAAAATTTTGGGTTCAAACTACAATGCAGAAACAATTAAACCATATATAGACGATGCAATTCCAACAGATATGGGCAAATTGCAAGGCTTAGGCTTAGGCGTTTCAAACAAGGTTAAAAACTTTGCATATAAATTAAAATCAGGTAAATATATGGGCATTACCCCCGGGGGTATGTTAAGGTTTGCACTTGTTATGTTTGTTTTATCACCCATTGTTTCAAAACCGATTAAATGGGCGGTAAATAAGATATTTGGTAAACCTTGGGACCCTGAAAAAGAAAAACAAGAACAAGAGAAAAAGATGGCTGAGGAAGCTATGAAAAATAATCCGTTTGCAAAAATAACGGAAGAAGAACTTATGAACTTGCTTACAAAAAACCAAGCAAGAATGATGCAAGCCCAAAATGACCCTAAATTAATGCAAGAATTGCAATCTGACCCGAATAAATTGTACAATTTCTTAAAAGAAGGCGCCGATATTTATGATAAACAGCTTCAAACAGCAGGCCCAAGCCAGCTTTTAAGAAACTATATTAATTCAAGAAATGTTGGGCAGCCAATTCAGCCGACAAGCCAACCGCAGGTTCAGCAAATTAACCCTTCAAGCAATTTATACACCCCAAATAATCAAGGGTTTAATATGAATCAAACGCTTAATTTAAACAGCAACAACCAAAAAATGCCTGCGCCAAGCGTTCAGACAACAGAAAACAAAGAAGAATCAAAACCGATTGAACCCAAAAGAACATATATTCCATCAAGCAAGCCTGCTGATTTTTCAAGCCAACAAAACGCTAAAAACCAGCAATTTGAACAGCTTTTAGCAGATATTGACAGAACAGAAAAAGAATATAGCCAATATTTAAGCATTTAAGATTAAGCTTTTTTGGTTAGTTGATTATTTATTCAATATAACTCTTTCAGTTAATAGATTGGAGCAATAAAACAAAATAATATTGCTCCTATGCAAAATTATAGAAAAATTTTAATTACCTTTGGGCTTTTGTTTGCCGCACAATATTCAATGGCAAGCACAATTGAAGTTACAACGTTTGACCAATTAATGAATACTAACCCTGCAAGCGGCGATACTATTCAAGTTTTGGATAATTTAACTTCTGATATAAATATAGGCGAAAAATTTCTTGGTATAGATATTAATTTTGACGGCCAAAACCATAAAATAGACGGTTTAGGGCAATATGGCGGCTTTGTTATTAATGATAACAGTGCCATAAACCAAATAAGGATGACAAATTTAACAGGACAAATATATTCAAACAGCCATTATGCAGGCGCATTATATAATCAAATGGGTTCAATAGATATTACCAATTCATTTTTTACAAACAATTCGGCAAATTCGGGAAGCATAAATTTTGGAATAGGCGGCGCCATTTACAATTTAAGCGGGGGAACAATTAATGTTGACTCAACACTGTTTGAAGGTAATTATTCAGGCGGTGCAAGCGCTTATGGCGGTGCAATTGCAAACGGCTACCTGTCTTCGGCCATTTCAACAGCTTATATTAACAACTCGATTTTTAAAAACAATTATGGTGTTGCAGACCCCTTTGGACAAGGCGGCGCTATTTATAACAACGGAAATATAGAAATTAATAACACTCAATTTATTGAAAACCATCTTCAAGGAAGCAGCGGAAGTTTGCTTTTAGGCGGAGCACTTTATAATAGTGGCAATATGACAGTAAATTCAAGTTCTTTTGACGGAAATTATTTTAATGAAGCTGTGCAAATGAGTGTTTCGGGCTCTGCTATTGCAAACACGGGCACTTTAAACATTGCAAATTCTGTTTTTACGGATAACAAAAGCGTTATAGGAGATGGTTCGGTTATATCCGGCGGAACAATTTATAATGCCAACAGCGCAACAATTGAAGGCAGTGTTTTTTCAAATAATGAATCAAATGGCGGGTCCCAAGGTACAAATATTTACGGTGGTGTAATAAATAATTATACAGACTCAAGCACATTAGTTATAAAAAATTCAACTTTTAATTCAAATGTTTCCGTTGCAGGTGAAGGCGACAGAGCATGGGGCGGAGTAATTTATAATGACGGAGATGCAACAATTGAAAACAGCACAATAGAAAATAATTCCATTTCGGGAGGAAACAACACAACCGTTCAAGGCGGCGCTATTTATAATACCGCAAACGGCACCGTTAACATTATCGGTTCAAATATAGAAAACAATAAAACCGTATCAACATCAGAAAACGCCCTTGGCGGCGGAATTTACAATTTAGGAACAATAATTATTGAAAATTCCAATTTAGAAAATAATTACGGTGCGAACGGCAAATTAAACGACATTTACAATGACAACGGAATAATTACCGTTCAAGGGGATGGCACAACAAATATTTTAAGCGGCATTGCAGGCAGCGGAACTGTTAATAAAAATGGTTCGGGCGTTTTTAATTTGGGCGGAATTAATGAAAATTATACAGGCAATTTTAATTTTGAAGAGGGAACAATTAACCTTTTAAAAAATGCAAGTTATTTTTCAGCTGCAAACACGGTTTTTAATGACGGTGTAAATTTTAATATGCAAAACGGGCAAATTAACAATATAAATTACGGCAATTTAACATTAAACGGGCAATCAAACCTTTTTGCAGATGCAAATTTGCAAAGTAAAATTATGGACACAATAAGTGCTTCTTCAATAAACGGAAGCGGCAATTTGTTTGTTAAAAGCATTTTGATTGAAGGAGTTCCCGAAGGTGAAAAAATAACGATTCCTTTTGCAAATTCAACCCTTAAAAATTATGTTTCATACCAAAATAAAACAATTGAAACCCCGATTTATAATTATTTTTCAAGCTATGATAATAAAAGCGGTGATTTCAATTTTACAAGAGAAGGTTTTAACCCTTCAATTTTGGTTTCACCCGTTGCAGCACAATTAGGGGGCTATTTAGTGAGCCTTGAAACCTATAAAAATGCCTTTTCGAACCTTGATATGGTAATGATTGAAAACCAAGGTGTTTTAGGGGGTTTTGAAAACAAAAATAAAATAGCTTCCGTTAACAATTTTACATTTTCACCGCTTTTAATTCCTGAAGAAAGAAGGGGAATTTGGTTTAAACCATATTCTGTTTTTGAAAATGTGCCGATTAAAAACGGGCCCGATGTTTCAAATGTTATTTATGGGGGAATTGTGGGGGGAGAATCAAACCTTATTAAATTAAAAAATAATTGGTATTCTTTATATGGCGCTTATTTTGGCTATAATGGCTCTCATCAGGCATATTTAGGGAATGATATTTATAATAACGGGGGTTTGTTCGGGTTAACAGGTGCAGTTTATAAGAAAAATTTCTTTTCAATAGTAACCGCAAATGTTGGGGCAAATTCTGCAAAGGCGCATACATCTTTTGGTTCGGATGATTTTAATATGTTAAATACGGGGCTTGCCCAAAAAACAGGGTTTAATTTTCCGATTTTAAATAACAGGCTTATTTTGCAGCCTTCAATTATGGCTTCATATACATTTATAAATACATTTAGTTTTACAACGGCTTCAAATGTTCATATAAACACAAAACCCATAAATGCGCTTCATATAGAGCCTTCTTTGAAATTTATAGGCAATTTTAAAGATTATTTGCAACCCTATTTGGCGGTTTCATTTGCTTGGAATTTAATAGACAAGGCAAAATTTCAGGCAAATGATGTTTATCTTCCTGATTTATCAATAAAACCATACGTTCAATATGGTTTTGGGGTTCAAAAAAGGTTTAAAGACAGAGTTACCGCATTTTTTGAAGGAATGATAAGAAATGGCGGCAGAAACGGTATAGCCCTTGTTTTGGGGCTTAGAATAAGCATTTAAAAAAAGAGAGGTTTAAAAAACCCCTCTTTCCATAACGGAATGAAAAACAGTAGTTAAATTTATTTAACGGGCTTTGGTGCTTCAACATCTCTTAAATCTTTTGGCATTGGTGCATTTGGCCCCATTTCTCTGTGCATTCTGTGTGCTTTTGGCCCTTTGTGTTTGTGGAATTTGTGAGCCCTTGGCCCATCAAAATCGCCCCTGAATTGGTGCTCAATTGCGGGCCTTGGGCCAAAATGGTGCGGCGCAATTGGCATTGGGGGTTTATGAAGTGCTGCAAATAAACTTAAGGCCAAAAACACACCAACAAAGCTTCCAAAAGTTACAATTAAGAATTTTTTAAATTCTTCGGATTTACAAAAACATTTCTTTTCTTCTTTAACTTCTTGAATCTCTAAATTTTTGTTTTCATCTGACATAATATTTTCTCCTATAAAACTGTTTTTAATTTCCCTTCACATTGGGTTAAACGAAATTTAAAAAAAATTGTTCATTTTTTTATTTTATTTTTTTAAGTATAATAATTTTTATACTACATAAGTAAAGGTTAAAATATTAATGGAAGCTTTTTTATATCCTTTTGTTGTTAAATTTAATGAATATTTATCAAATTATATTTTGGTGTTTTTGCTTGTAGCAGTTGGTGTTTGGTTTACGGTGAAAACAAAATTTATTCAAATAAGATGTTTTTTTGACGGAATTAAAAATTTATTCGGGGAATTTCACATTTTTGATAAAAACCACCCTCATAGCATGACAAGTTTTCAAGCACTTGCAACTTCCATTGCGGCACAAGTGGGAACAGGGAATATTGTGGGTGCT
>DVKW01000232.1 GCA_018715855.1 Candidatus Galligastranaerophilus intestinigallinarum | reverse complement strand
TAGAGCAGGCATTTTAGAAAAATACAATTTAAAACTCTTAGGCACAAACATCGATTCCATCAATAAAGCGGAAGATAGAGAACTATTTAAAAACTTAATGAATGAAATAGGTGAACCTGTTCCTGAATCTGAAATAGTTTCTGATTATGAAGGTGCTAAAAAGTTTGCTGAAAGAATTGGTTTTCCAATCATCATTCGCCCCGCTTTTACATTAGGTGGTTCTGGCGGCGGAATAGCCAAAAATGAAGCTGAATACGACCAATATGTAACAACAGGGCTTCAACAATCTCCCATAAATCAAATTCTTGTAGAAAAAAGCATTGCGGGCTTTAAAGAAGTTGAATATGAAGTTATGAGAGATGCAAACGACAGCTGTATTACGGTTTGTAATATGGAAAATATTGACCCGATTGGAATTCATACGGGCGATTCAATTGTTGTTGCACCAAGCCAAACCTTAACAAACAATGAATATCAAATGTTAAGAACATCAGCCATTAAAATTATAAGAGCCTTAAAAATTGAAGGCGGCTGCAACGTTCAATTTGCGCTTGATACAAAATCTAACCAATATTATGTAATTGAAGTAAACCCCCGTGTTTCAAGGTCATCTGCCCTTGCAAGCAAAGCAACGGGGTATCCGATTGCAAAAGTTACAACAAAAATTGCAATCGGCTATAAATTAAACGAAATTCAAAACGCAATCACTAAAAAAACAGTGGCAGCTTTTGAACCAAGCTTAGATTATGTTGTTGTTAAAATTCCAAAATGGCCTTTTGATAAATTTGCAACAGGTGACAGAATTTTAGGCACAAAGATGAAGGCAACGGGCGAAATTATGGCAATCGGAAGAACATTTAACAATGCCTTTAAAAAAGCGGTTGCATCTTTGGAAGAAAAATATACAGGCCTTACAATGCGCCCCGAATTTGAAAATATTGGGTATGATGAATTAATTGAGGCTCTGTCAATTCAAGATGACAGAAGAATATTCAGGGTATCTGAAGCAATTAAAAGGGGGGTAGATTCTCATAAAATTTCAGATATTACAAAAATTGATTATTGGTTCATTTCAAAAATTAAAGAAATTGTTGATTTCGAAAAATTCATTTCTCAAAATGAATTAACCGAAGAAATTTACAAAAAAGCAAAAGAAATGGGCTTTTTAGATTCTGAAATTGCAACGATAAAAGGAATAGATGAAAAAGAATTTGAAAAATTTAATGTAGAGGCTTCTTTTAGAATAGTTGACACTTGCGCTGCAGAATTTGCCGCAATGACACCATATTTTTATTCAACCTACAATGAAGAATGCGAATTAGAAAAAATTAAAGAAAGAAATTTTAACAAAAAATCAAAAGGAAATATTGTTGTATTAGGTTCAGGCCCGATTAGAATAGGCCAAGGTATTGAATTTGATTATTGTTCGGTTCATAGTTCTTGGGCAATTGCAGAAAACGGGTATGAATCGGTTATGATAAATTCAAACCCCGAAACCCTATCAACAGATTTTGACATTGCAGACAGATTATATTTTGAACCAATGAACATTGAAAACGTTATGAACGTTATCAAAAAAGAAAAACCTTTGGGTGTTATGGTTCAATTTGGGGGGCAAACGGCGATTAACCTTGCTTCAAAATTAAATGAAAGAGGGGTTAAAATTTTAGGCACAAGCTTAGAGAGCATAAATGCCGTTGAAGATAGAAAAGTTTTTGAAAAGCTTTTAAGAGACCTAAAAATTCCGCAGCCCAAAGGAAAAGGGGTTAAAAACGCACAAGAAGCCTTGGATGCAACAAAAGAATTAGGGTATCCCGTTCTTGTTCGCCCGTCTTATGTTATTGGCGGAAGGGGCATGCAGGTTGTTTACAATGATGATGAACTTTTAACTTATATAAATGAAGCCTTTAAATTTTCATCCAAGCACCCTGTTTTAATTGACCAATACATTGAAGGCCAAGAAGTTGAACTGGATGCAATTTCAGACGGCAAAGACGTTTTAATCCCCGGAATTTGCGAACACATTGAAAGAGCAGGGGTTCATTCGGGCGATTCAATGAGCATTTACCCAACAAGAAATATTACAAGTAAACAAGAAAAAACCCTTGTAAAATATGCAAAAGAAATTGCAAAGAAAACAAACATAGTAGGGTTAATGAACATTCAATTTATTATAAAAGATGACGTTGTTTATGTAATTGAAGTAAACCCAAGGGCTTCAAGAACCGTTCCTATTATGTCAAAAGTGACAGGGGTTCCGATGGCAAAAATTGCAGTTAATGTAATTTTAGGAAAAAGCCTTAAATCTCAAGGGTTTGGCGTTGGTTTATATAAAAAATCAAACCTTATTTGCGTAAAAATGCCCGTGTTCAGTTTCCAAAAACTAAACAGAATTGACCCTGCACTTGCACCTGAAATGAAATCTACAGGCGAAGTTTTAGGAATTGATACGGATTATAAAAAAGCACTTTTGAAAGCCTTTATAGCCGGCGGCTATAAATTCGGCCAAAGAAAACAAAGGGTTTTGGTTTCTCTAAACGACCACTACAAAAAGCCGGCTTTAAAAATTGTCAAAAAAATGTTCAATCAAGGGTATTTTATAATGGCAACTTGGGGAACACACAAATTTTTGGAAAAAAACGGCATTCCAAGTAAAATGATTGAAAAATTTATGATAGATAAACTTCAAAAAAGAATGAAAGAAGGCCGTTTGAGCTTTGTTTTAAATACGCCTACTTTAGGGAAAAATTCTCAAACTTCAGGTTTTCAAATAAGAACAATTGCAGAAATGTATTGTATTCCCTGTTTTACAAGCATAGACACGGCAAGAGCATATTTAAGCGCCGTTAAAACCTATGATAAAAAGGTTCGCTTAACAACAGATACTGTTTCAAATTACAGAAAAAAGCATTTCTTTGATTTTTTATGTAAAAAATAAACAATATAAAAGCCCCTTTATTGGGGCTTTTATCAATATGATAACCTTTATATGTTGATTAGGTTCAATAAATTATGCTGCAATTAAGTTAGCATCTGCGTAAATGCCATATTTTTTAGCTTCTTCAACCATTTCTTTATAATATGATGCAACGTCATCTGTATTATTAAAGAAGTTTTCAATATCATCATATTCTTTTTGTGTTAAAACGTCGTCATTTTTGTCTTCTTGAACGGTTTCATCGGATGTAATAGCACCTTTCAATTGTCTTAAAAGGTCTTGGCCTTTTGTTTTGCTTGTTTCTTCTTTTTGGCTAACTGTTTCATCTGTTGAAACTTGAATGCTTTGAACTGTTGCCGTTGATTTTTCAATTTCTCTTGTTAAAATATATTCGCCGTCATTTAATCTTTCTTGGATTATTGTTGCATTTTCATAGTTTGATTTATCGGTTAAGCTTAAAAATTCAACATTTGGTGCATTAATTTTGTCTGATGCATCGCTGTATGCTTGCATAAATTCTGAAATTGCTTCTTGGTTTTCTTCAACTGTTGTTGTATCTGTGCTTGTTGAAACTGCTGTTGAATAAACCGTATTTGAATATAATTTTGTTTTGAAGGTTTCAGATGCAAGTTCAACAGCATCATGTGCTGCCATACCAATGATTTCATCTGTTCCTATTTCAAGTGATTCGCCATCAAACATATCGTTAATAATTACATCTGCCATTGCGGCGTCTGTTTCTTCGTTATTTTCAATTCTTTCTTGAACTGCTTCATGGGTGAAATCTGACATTCCAAAAGAATCATTTTGTGCTTGGGCTTCTGCTTCTGCTTGGGCTTGGGCTTCGGCTTCTGCTTGGGCTTGGGCTTCGGCTTCTGCTTGAGCTTGAGCTTGGGCTTGGGCTTGGGCTTCTGCTTGAGCTTTAGCTTCTGCTTCCGCTTGAGCCTTAGCTTGGGCTTCTGCTTGAGCCTTAGCTTGGGCTTCCGCTTGGGCTTGTGCTTCTGCTTGGGCTTGTGCTTGGGCGTCAACATCGGGCTCTTTTGTTGTTGTAACTTCAGGGGCAGTTGTTGCTTCAGGAACCGTAGTAGCTTCAGGGGCAGTTGTAGCATCGGCTTCAGGTTGAGTTGTTGTTTCTGATTGTTCTTCCTGTTTAGCAGCTTCAATTGCTTGATCAGCCTTTTGTTTTGTTCCATCTGCTTGTTCAGCCGTTGAATTACCGCCATCTGCACTGCTTTGTGCTTCGCC
>DVKW01000231.1 GCA_018715855.1 Candidatus Galligastranaerophilus intestinigallinarum | reverse complement strand
TTCCTTGCATTTTTTGGGCTTTTAATTCAGCTTATAGGAACAACTTCAAGCAATGTATATATTAATTTTAAAGATGATGACAAAGTTGCAGCGCTTGCAAGAATTATTTTTGCTTTTATTTTTGGCTCAATGGATGCTTATTACATTAAATCGCACGCAATATATTTTAACCCTTTTACCATCAGCTATTGCTTAATTTTTGCACTAACTTTTATTTCAATGTTTATCGGTTTATATAAAAACAACAAAAAGCTTTTTTTAATATGTACCATTTCATCTTTGTTTCAAATTTTAATTTATTTAACCGCTTATAACCAGCTTGTTTTGCCTACAAGAATTTTTTCAATGTATGCAATTATAATTTTTGCTTTTTGGGTTCTATTTGATGAAAACAATTTTAGAGAAAATAGCATTTTTACAAAAAAGAAAAATATAGCGGCAGTTTTTACTTTAT
This sequence comes from Candidatus Galligastranaerophilus intestinigallinarum, assembly GCA_018715855.1. Classification (GTDB taxonomy): domain Bacteria; phylum Cyanobacteriota; class Vampirovibrionia; order Gastranaerophilales; family Gastranaerophilaceae; genus Galligastranaerophilus_A; species Galligastranaerophilus_A intestinigallinarum. Next base: position 8,874 of record DVKW01000231.1, on the reverse strand, counting down.
TTTTTGCTCTTATGATATTAAACGGAATCAAAAGCTATTATGCAGATATTGTTTTTGACTATTCAGGCTCAAAGAAAATGGCGCAATTTATAAAAAATAATTATGCTGATAAAAACCCCATAATTTTTACGGATGCAACAAACTTTATGGTTGCAATTAATTATTATCTTGACCCAAAACACAACTTGTATTGGGTGAAAACAGGCAAGCCTTATAAATATGTAATTTGGCTAAAAGATATTATTCCATCCTTTAGAGAAGAAAATTGGGAATTTTATTTGCAAAATGTAAGGCTTGTTGATAAAAAAAGCCCCCTATTTGTGATTGTTTGCTACGATGCTTTTTGGGATAAAAACAGAAATTTAGAATGGAAAAATTTCGACCTTGTATATGTAACAGGCGATTCGCTTGAATATTTTGAAAAATTCAGGCTTTATAAATATAAATATTAAAAAGGGCTTAAAATTAAGCCCTTTTTATTTATCTGAATACCATTACTTTTTCTTCAACCTTGGCTAAAACTTCTTTTGCTTTAGCCCTTGCCTTATTTGAACCCTCAATTAAAATTTCTTTTAATTTGTCGGGGTTATTTTCATAATATTTTCTTTTTTCTCTTATTGGTGCCATTTTTTGGTTTAATTTACAAGCAAGTTTTCTTTTGCAATCAGCGCAACCTATTAAGCCTTTTTTGCAATTATCTTCAATTTCTTTTATTTCTTCACTTGAACCAAAAATTTTCCAATAAGGAAAAACAACTTCGCACTCATCAGGGTGCCCAAGGTCTGTTTTTCTGAGTCTTGAGCGGTCTGTAATTGCTGTCATAATTTTTTTGGCAGTAACTTCTTCCGTATCTGAAATTTTAATATCATTGTGGAAAGATTTACCCATTTTGTTGCCGTCCAAACCTTTTAAAAGTGGAATTTCCGTTAATTTTGGTTTTGGTTCAATTAAAAGGTCTGTTTTATATATATTATTAAACCTTCTTGCAATATCTCTTGTAATTTCAATATGTGCAACCTGATCAATTCCAACGGGCACATATTCTGCATTAAAGGTTAAAATATCTGCAGACATCAAAATAGGATAGCCAATTAAACCGTAAGAAAAAGTTTCTTCGCCATTTCCTTTTTCTTTCATAATTTTTACCATATCTTTTAAGGTAGGGTCACGTTCCGCCCAGTTCATGGGAGTTATCATGCTTAGATATATGTGCAATTTGGCAGTTTCAGGAATTAAAGATTGCAGATAAATTGTGGATTTATCAGGGTCAATTCCTGTTGCAAGCCAATCTAAAAGCACATCTTTTGTGTTTTGTTTAAGAGAATCCGTTTCATCAAATTTTGTAGTTAAAGCATGCCAATCTGCGATACCATAGAAACAATTAAAGGTTTCATCATCCTGAAGTTTTACCCAGTTGGTTAAAACCCCCAAATAGTGGCCTAAATGTAGTTTTCCTGTCGGCCTCATTAAAGATAGGATGCTTTTTTTACTCATTTTCTTTATTTACCTCTTTAATAATTTTTAGTGCATCATCAAAATCAGGGTATTTTTTAAGCGCCATTGTAGCATATTCTTTGGCACATTTGTAATCATTCATTTTTAAACAGCATTGGGCAAGGTTTGTTGCTATTATGTGGTTATCGGGGTAATCATTTAACAATTTTTTGAAAATGCCCGCCGCTTTTTCATATTCTTTTAAGTTTTGGTATACAATTGCAAGAAGATTTAAAATTTCAGCACTATTTGTATAGCCGATTAAATCTTCCAAAAGTTCTTTTGCAACGCCAAACTTTCTTTCAGAATATATCACTTTTGCAAGCCCAAAATTTGCCTGAACATTTTTCGGGTTTAAGCTAATTGCTTTCTTATAGTTTTTAACCGCTTCTTCTTTGTTTTGCAGCATAACAAGGTTTTCTGCGTATGAAGAATAAAACAAAGAATCTTTATTATCTAATTTAATTGCAATTTTAAAATATTCATCCGCTTCTTTGTAATTTCCGCCTTTATATAAGCTAAAAGCATAGTTATAAGCATATTCAGGGTCATTCGGGTCAAGTTCATAAGCTTTTTTAAGTTCATCTTGCGCCCAATCAACAAAATTCATATACAAATATAAAATGCCCAAATCTTTTCTTGCAACTGCATTTTCAGGTTCCAATTGAACACATTTTTTAAGTGCTTCTTTGCTTGCTTCAAAATTTGAAAGCTGAGCTTGGGCAATTCCTAAATTGTAATAAATTTCATAGTCTATTTTGCCGCGTTTTATAAGAGTGTCAAAAACTTCAATTGCTTCTTTATATTTTTCCTGCATTCTTAGAACAAACCCTTTTTTCTTCATTAATTCAACAGATTTCGGGTTAGTTTTAAGAAGCTTTTCTATTGCCTGAATTGCATCTTCATATTTGTCGCATTCAATTGCACAACGCACCAAATTATTAAGGTAATTTGTTTTATTTGGGTATAAAACGCTCAAAGTTTTATAATAGTTAAAAGCGGAATCATACCTTTTAATTGCAGCCATACAAGAAGCCAAACCGGATAGGGTTGCAGGCATCGGGTCTTTTATATAGGCTCTGTTAAAAAATTCAATCGCCTTGTTGTAATCTTGTTTAAGTTGGCAAATTGTTCCCATATTAAAGTTTAATTGGGAATTATTTTCATCAAGTTTTAAGCCTTTTTCAAGATAATTGGCAGCTTCTTCAATTTCGCCGGTTGCAATTAAGCAGCTTGCCAAATTATTTATAATTTGAATATGTTCAGGCACCAAATTATGAGCCAATTTTAAAAGTTCTGCCGATTTTTTCTCATCCCCTAAGGCCATATAAGCGGAAGCCAAAATGTAGAAAGATTGAAAATCTTCTTTTCCTAATACAATTATTTTATTTAACTTTTTAATGATTTTTTCATAATCGCCCGTTTTAAGGTATAAAACACCAAGGCTTTTATATGCATCATAATATTCTTCTCTTAGTGAAATTACTTTTTTATAAGCTTTTTCAGCAGCGTTCAGGTCATCTGCTTTTTCAAGGCAGCAGCCTAAATAAAACCAAGAGTTTGCATCGTCTTTATCAATTTTTACTGCCTGTTTAAAATATTTTACTGCTTCTTCGCACCTTTCCAAATTAACAAGAGTGAGCCCCATTGTTTTGTTGCCTTCAAGGTGGTTTGGGTTAATTTGAAGAAGCCTTGAAAGTTTTTTTTCTGCACTTATAAAATCTGTTTTTGAAATATAATCACAAGCTTCATTTAACAATAAAGTTGTTTCTTCGTTTTTATCTTTAATATTTTCCATAATTTTAATTATATCAAAAAAACGCAATATAAATAAAAACGCCCTAAAATCGATTGTTTATAGGACGTTTTTATTAAAATTGTTTTATTTTTTTATAGAGTTCCACTTTCCGGAATAATCATATCGCCCGTTATTAACATAAACAGGTTGTCTTCTGCTTTTTCGTTATATTTAAGAACAGGAACAAGTTTTTTGTTTGCAAAGTAAATTGCAGCGTTTCTTTTTGAAAATTTTTTATTGGCGTCATTTTCAATTTTTCTTGAATTTTTTTCTTTTTCTAAAACAACATCGCCCTTATATGTTGCATATAAAACGCCTGCAATCGGGAATTCCGTTCCATCTGTTAATATTGCTTTATTAAATACAATGTATGATTTATCTTGTCTTTTAAACCAATATGATTTTTCAACCCTTTCAACGTAACCTTCAAATTTTGTGCCTTGAGAATAAAGCTTGGTTCCTTCGGTTGAATAAACATCTTTTGGTGAAACGTATGTAAGAACTTCACCTTCAGCTACTGTTTTAGAATCAACTCTTTGAAGTGACCTTACAGGAACAATATTTCCTGCAACAATAACTTTTTTGTTGTCATAAAGATTTACTGTGTTTTTATATGCGTGTTGGAATTCGTTTAATGTATTTGTGCCTACAAAAACAGGAACATACCTTTCTTCATAAGCTACATCAACTTCACCATCCATTGAACCTTCTTTTGGCATATAAGACAGTTTATAAGCTTCAATTGCTTGTTTAATTTTTACAATTAAAACTGCAGTTTGAGCACGTGTCAGATAATCATTCGGCAATAATTTGCTTTCATCGGGGTAATTTACATATACATCGTTAATAACATTATTTATATATGATAACAACGCCCAGTTTGGAACATCTTCTTTATCTTCGAATTTATCTAAAACTGATTTGTCCCAAAAATCGCTTCTGATGATATTTGCAACAACACTGCTTGCTTCGCTTCTTTTCATTTCTTTATCCGGTTTAAAAGTTCCATCAGGGTAGCCGAATATAATTTGCAATTGATTTAAGGTTAAAATGCTTTCGTCATATTGATTTGAGCCTTTTATATCGCTGAAATTATTATCATATGAACCTGCCAAATCTCTTTGAATTAATTCATATACGGCATTTGCAAATTCTGCCCTTGTAATTGGGGCATTTGGGTAGAATTTATCGCCTTTTAATGTCAGGTAGTTATTATTAACTGCTTCTATAATTTGATCTTGTGCCCAAAAACCAACCGGAACATCTGTTACCGTTTGGGCTGAAACCAAACTTGTTCCCATAAAAATTAAAGAACTAACGGCACATGTGATAAATAATTTTTGAAAAGATTTCATATTCCCTCGCTTTTACCTACAATTTTCCCGAAATTCTGTTTATATTATCTAAACTGATTCAGGCTAAATTAAGTGCAGACTATTAAGAAAATTCTACACTAATGAAAAGCTAAACGCAATAAAAAAAGTAACATTACTTCATACAACCTAGAAGGTCATCAGGCTGAAATTTAATGCAGGCTGAATTTTCACAGTTTGTCAACCTTTTATGCCAAAGGCAGGGGCGGCAATCAAGTTTTTTTGTAATTACTTTTATATTTTCTGTTTTATATACAAGTTTATCTTCATTTGTCGGCCCAAATAAAACATAAATTTCTTTATTTAAAGCTGCTGCTATATGAAAGGGCGCAGAATCACAACATATAATTGTTTTTGCCTTATTCATAAGGCTTGTCAGTTCAAATAAATTTTTTGTTTTATTAAACATTGAATAAAATTTTGGGTTAGATGAAATTTCATTATTTTCTAAAATTTTATTTACAGTTTCAAAATCATCCGGCCCGCCAGCTAAAACAACATTTTCATTCTTTTCAAGAAGTTTTTTTATTGTTTCAACCCAAAAGTTTGTATCCGGGCATTTAAAAATGCCTTTATTTACGCTCATCAAAGAAACGCCGGGGTGAATTAACGTAAAATTATTTTCGCCGAAATTAAAAGGCAAATTGAAGTTTTCATCAAAATTAATTTTCGGAAGCTTGAAAAAAACTTCGCCAAAAGGTTTAATTAAATCAAAATACATATTCCCCGCATAAACATTTTCATTTAAGGGAACTTCAAAATTTAAAAGCTTAGATGTTTTTGTTTTGTAGCCAACTTTGGTTTTAATTCCCGTTAAAAACAAAATAATTGCAACAAAAGGCGATTTTCCGCTTGAAATTACCGTATCAAAACCCATAAACCAAGTTTTAAAAATTAATTTTAAAATATTTATATATTTTTTAATGCCGCCTGCTTTTATAGCTACCGTTATAATGTCATCAATAACATTTGTTAAACCTTTTACCCCTTTTGCTCTCGGTTCTAAGCATAATGTTACTTTTGCATTCGGGTATAATTTTTTAAAACCTTCAATTGCAGGTAAAAAGAGAATTTCATCTCCAATTCCGCCGTAATTTATAAATAAAACTTTATTACAATTCTTTTTCATATGAATATTTTATTATAAAATAAATTAAAGACACTATTTAATTATTGGAGTTTTATGACATCAACCATTGCTATTGTCGGAAAATCAGGAAGCGGGAAGTCTTCTGTAACTTATTCTCTTTGCAATTTAATTAAAAATAAGTTTCAAGATAAATCAATTCTTTTGGTAGATAATGACCTTACTCAAGAGCTTGCAGGCTTTTGGGGTTTAAAAATCGAAAATACAATTTATGGAATACGTTCAGGAAAGCATGAATATAACACAGGCATTCCATCTAAAATGACAAAACAGGAATATATTGAATGGGCGCTTGAAGATATTCTTGTTGAAATAGACCCGAATGTTGATATTATTGTATCTTGGCTAACTGCTTCAAAAGATTGCCGCTGCCCGATTACAAAACAAATGAACGATGCTTTGGTAAAACTTGTTGAAAGATATGATTTTGTTATTTTTGATTGCGAATATGACCTTAAATATCTTCACCAATTAGTTGATTATCCAATTGATACAACTCTTTTAATAACAAATCCTTCTAACAGGCAAATTGAACTTGCAGGCAGAATTTTTGAAAATTCAAAGAAATATTCAGCAGAAGGGCAATTTGGCGTTATTTTAAATAAGGCAACAGAAGAAAACGCAAATAAAACAATTGAAGCAATTAATTCTCTGGGGCTTAATTTTTTAGGGTTAATTCCAAATTATAAAGATGAAGTTGATTATTCTGATATGGAAAATGCGCTGAATACAATTTATCAAAGGTTAAATCTTCCGCAAGGGTAAAATTATGGCAGAAATTATAAACGGCAAAGAAATTGCAGAAAACATTTTAAATAATATAAAAAAAGAAGTTGAAAATTTTGATGTTAAACCGACATTAGCGGTTATAATTGTAGGGAATGACCCTGCAAGCAAGGTTTATGTTAAAAACAAAATTAAAAAATCGGAATTTTTGGGGTTTAATTCAATTTTAAAAGAACTGCCTGAAGATATTCAAAAAGAAGAACTTTTAGATGTTATTAAAAATTTAAACAACGATAAAAATGTAAATGGCATTTTGCTGCAGCTTCCTTTGCCAAAAGGGTTAGATGAAAAAGATTTCTTGGATGAAATTTCCCCCATAAAAGATGTAGACGGGTTTACAACTTATAATTCAGGAAAACTTTTTAAAGGCGAAAAGCCTTATAGTATTGCTTGCACACCAAAAGGAATTATAAAACTTTTAGAAACAAAAAATATAAACTTAGAAGGAAAAGTGGCCGTTGTTGTTGGCCGTTCAAATATTGTAGGGAAGCCTGTTGCCAATTTATTGTTGCAAAAAAATGCAACCGTTATTCAGGCGCATTCCAAAACAAAAAATTTGCCTGAAATTTTAAAATTAGCGGATATAATTATTTCTGCCACAGGAAAAGAAGAATTTATAAAAGGCGATATGGTAAAAGAAGGCGCTATTATTATTGATGTTGGCATTACAAGAAATAAAAACGGCAAATTAACAGGCGATGTTGATTTTGAAAGCGTTTATAATAAAGTTTCTTATATAACCCCTGTGCCTGGCGGTGTAGGGCCTATGACAATTGCAACATTGATGGAAAACACACTTGAACTTTATAAACTTCAAAAAGGCATAAAATAATGAAAAACATAAGAACAAGCATTACAAATAAACACAGAGATTCTTGGGTTGAAGTGAATTTGGAATATTTGGAAGAAAATATTTCAAAAATTAAAGAACAAATAAAAGATGTCAACAGCAAAAACCTTGTGGCTGTTATAAAAGCAGACGGCTACGGCCATGGAAGCGTTATGATTGCGCCTATTTTGCTTGCCTGCGGCATTAAAGCTTTTGGGGTTGCATCCGTTGATGAAGGCATTGATTTAAGAGAAAACAAAATTAATTGCCCCATTTTGGTTTTGGGTGCGGTTCCCGTTTGGGCTTTTGAAACTGCGCTTAATTATGACATTGAAATTTCAGTTTTTAATGATGAACATATTGAAGCCCTTAAAATGCTTTATGAAAGAACGGGCAAAAAATTAAAAGTGCAGGTTAAAGTTGATACTGGCATGAATAGAATCGGCATTAATTATAAAGAAGCGCCAAAATTTATCGAAAAATTAAGAAATGCCGAATTTGCCGAATTAAAAGGTGTTTTCACTCATTTTGCAGATGCCGAAAACCCTGAAATTTTAAAAATGCAATTAGATAAATTTAACTATGTCATAGATAATATTGATACAGAAAACTTAATGATACATTGCCAAAACAGCATTGGCGCCTTTTTATTGGATGATAAAAGATATAATACAATTAGATTGGGTATTATAATTTATGGCATGACACCTTTAACAGATGGAATTGAACCCGTTTGTAAAATTCCCGATATAAAACAATTAATGTCTGTTAAAGGAAGAATTACAAACATCCATACAATAAAAAAGGGTGATGGCGTTAGCTACGGTTACAAATTTATTGCAGATAAAGATATTAAAGTTGCAACAATTCCAATAGGTTACGCAGACGGTGTTTCAAGAAATTTATCCAATAAAATTCAAGGCTTAATAAACGGTAAATTTATTAAACAAATCGGCAGAATTACAATGGATCAAATGATGTTTGATATATCTGATATTGATGCAGAAATTGGCGACATTATAACAATTTTGGGGTATGATAATAATAACTTTATATCAGTTGACAGTTGGGCAAAAATTTTAGGCACAATAAATTATGAACTTACTTGCCGCCTAAAGGTAAGATTGCCAAGGGTTTATGTAAGATAAGAAGGCATTTTATGGACAAAAAAACTTTTTTATACGAAGAACAGGAAAAATTAAACGCTAAATTAATTCCCTTTGCAGGGTGGCTCATGCCTGTTTCATACACAAGCATAATTGAAGAACACAATGCAGTCAGAAACAATGTAGGCCTTTTTGATGTTTCACATATGGGCGAAGTGTTTATTTCAGGAAAAGATTCTCTTAATTTCTTGCAAAAGCTTGTGCCGCAAGATATTTCAAAATTAAGCAAAAATAAAGCCGTTTATTGCCAATTAACAAATAAAGAAGGCGGCATTATAGAT